>CAYXGP010000063.1:0-36410 GCA_964464515.1 uncultured Enterobacterales bacterium | reverse complement strand
CAGCGGTCTGTCTCAGCCCCATCAGGAGCGTATGATACGCACCTTCACGCCCGCTCTCCGACAGGCGGCGCGCACCACGCCGACCTCCGAGTGCCCATTCCAACGCGCGATGATGACCACCAGATCGACGGCGCCGCTGCGGATGGAGGCACACAGACGCCGATGCGCGCCGTTCCCTCCGAAGCGACTGCTGGGGTAGTGGCGGATCCGACGTCCGACGATCTGCTTGGGGAGCTTGCGGCCATCACCACCCAGCACGGCCACGCGCAGCGACCGGCTCACCACGCGTACCGTCCACCGCGCGCGTCGAACTTCTCCAGCTGGAAGCCGACCTCCCCCAGCGCGGCGAACACCCCGACCTCGAGGATGGGCCGGCTGTACCGATGTCCCCCGGTGGTGTTGCAGAAGAACCGCCCGCGGGGATCGATCATGACGTACGAGCCCCGCATCGCGTCGTTGTCCTCGACGACAGGTGCAAACCCCTCCGCGGCGAGGTGCGCGTGGCGGTCCACGAAGCCCGCGAACGCTGCGCCGCTGATCAGCAGGTCGTCGATCTTGCCGTCGTTCTGCCCCGCGACCGCCAGGACCTGGAACACCTTCCAACGGAGCGGCCGAACACGCCGGACCAGCCCCGAGAGGTCCTCTCCTACGTTGAGACGGGTGATCACGGAGTTCAGCTTGACCTTCACCCCCTGGGTATGAGCGAGCTGCGCCAACGCAACGGAAGTAGCGACGTACCGTCCCCTTCCGCGCCCCAGAGCAGCTTGGGTGACCTCCGATCCGCTATCGATCGACAGACCAACCCAATCCAGATCTCCCGGCTGCGACTGAAGCAGCGGACGAAGACGCGCACCGTTGGTGACGATGCTGGTCACGAATCCAAGCGCACGCGCCTCGGAGAGCACCGAGCCGAAGTCCGGGTACAGCGTGGGCTCGCCGCCCGCGAAGTTGATCTTCTCGCAGCCGGCGCTACGAAGTACACCGAGAATCCGCGACACGTCCAAACGCGGGATCCGGCCACGGATGTCGCGGAAGGTGGCGAAGCAGAAGCGACAGCGAAGGTTGCAGGGCTTGTAGAGATGGAAGTTGACAGCGGGAATCAAGAGGACCTCCTTACATCTGGGTCCCGCAATTCGTAGGGCTCATCCGCTGCAAATTCTCCGTACGGAGTCCGTCATGATGCTACTAAACCCACCCCTGTCTCACGGACTCCGTACGGAATAGAACGTCCACAATCGAGGCACGTTGATCTTGGAGGTGATGATGGCACGCAACTGGGAACTCACGCCGAACCAGCAGGATCAGTGGGAGGAACGAATGCGCCTGCTGTGGGCCGGAAGACCCTCGAATCTGGCCTTGGCGGGTGGAGACAAAACGTTCTCCGGCTACATGGGGGAGTTCCGGCTCGGGCGCCCGCGCGCGTTGGTGTACTTCTTCGAGACCCCCAGCCGACTGCGCAGACTGGCCCGACTGCTCGACACCCGCCCGGAGGTCTTTCAAACGATCCTCGACGAGATCCGGGCCAGCACGCGCCCCTCGGCCGGTCACCTCCTGGTGCCCGGGTTCGAGGATTGGGGTTGGCTGCCGCTGGAGGCGGTGTTCCATCAAAAGGACGACGGGCCGCCCCCCCGGTCCCGGCAGGAGAAGCTCAAGTCCCTCCGACGCGGGAAGTCTGTTCGGCAGATCCTCATCCAAGCGATCAAGGACGGTGGCGTGACGGCGGTGGTCTCGCAGCCCGGATGGGGGGTCCACACCCTCGTCGCCGCTGCGTTGGACGCGGTCGCCCGGGACCACTGGCGCTCCGTGACCGGTCCCTTGAACGAGGGCGATCGACTGGGCAAGGTGGTGAACCTCGGCGCGCCCCTGCCTCCCGAGTCCAAGACATGGGCGAAGAAGAAAACCCGCTCGGTGCTGTGGCTGGTCGACGCTCGACGACCCCGGCCCGGCGGCTTGAGTCAGCGCTCCGTGCAGTTGGTAACGGTCGATGGGCCCTGGTGTCAGGGCTTCCGGAGTCGCGTCCTGGACCTCGCCCCCGCGCGGTGGAAGAAGCGGCTGAAGAGCGTGAATCCGGAGGCGTTCGTCCGAGCGGTCATGGCGTGGCGTTCACCCGGTCCGCTGCTCGCCGGGTGTGTCCTGCGCGCCCTGGCCACCGGTCAGGAGATCGACGGCCCCGCGCTGGTCGAAGCGATGTTGATTCGACGCGCCGAGGCGCAAGGGCGCGGAGACCTCGCCCAGGTGCTCGCGGGCACGGCGAGCTCGCTCCCCGCGCTGCGCTGTGAGCTGCTCCGTCCAACCGAAGAACGGGATCTCGGCGGATGCCTGGACTCCGAGGCGATGCGCGAGGCGATGCACGTCATCGACGGGCTGCGTCTGCGACGGCGGGAACGACAGACGCTGCTGAAGGTGCTCCCCGAGATCTCGGGGACCCGCATTCTGCAGGCCCTCCGCAACCTCGAGGTGCTGGGAGACGGCGAAGGCGCTCGCCTGAAGGGAGCCACGCTGCTGGAACCTGCGGCAGCCGCTGCGGTACGGGGGGATCAGCGCCTGCTCCAGATGGCCCTCGTAAAGCGGGAACACACGCTGCTGCGCTGCGTCGTGGAGCGCGACGGCGGGGCCGACGTCATCCAGGCTCTCGGCTCGCTCGACGACGTCGGCTTCGCCGCAGCCCTGGGTCCCCGAAGCGAGGTCGCGTCCTGGATCGGTCAGGTGTCACTCCCCTCTGCGCTGACCGCCCGCGCGCTCGGCCTCATGGTCGCGACCCGCAGCCTCAAGAACCTGAGGATCAGCGGCGTCGCCCTGGGCGCGCTCGGTAGCCTAGCCAACGTACAACTCACGGGTTCCGAGATCCCCACGGTCGAACAAATCCGCGCTCAAGCCCTGCGCTTCATCCAACTGACAAACGGCTCGACCGACCACCTGGAGACTCGATGCAGAATGCTGCGCTGCCTCGCGTTCAACACCTCCGAGGAGCTTGGTGACGACCAGATCTGGCAGACCGCGCTCCAGCTGGATTGGGACATCCCGGACGCCTGGATTCAACATCGACTCTGCACAGATGCGGGAGCGCTGAGCCTCTCTGCGCTCGACCGGCCACTGGGACGAGCCCTGGGCACCCTCCTGCTGAAAGAGACTAACCACAGACACTCGAAACGAACAGAGAACGCCAACGCTCGGATCTGGTCAAAGGCGCTGGACGCCCTGGCAACGCGATCGCCGGAGGCGGCCATCGAACTGCTCCAAAGCACCCTCGAGGTCATGGTGGAGCGCGCAGCCGCCTGTCCTCCCCGTGAGCCCACCCAGCGGTGGAGAACATCAGAAGAGAACAACAAGGCCGGAGAGGCCTTCGCCCTCCTTCGGCTGATCGTACACGGGCTGGAATGCCCGGCGCTGGCCCGAAAGCGCAGCGCGCTGCGAGCAGCGCTGCGGGGAGCCATGCGCGGCTTCACGAAGCTGCAGGAGCGCGATGACTTCCCGCTGGAGCCCTGGGGCCGAGGGAAGCCGTCTCTATACCCGTTCGTGCTGAGACATCTGCTCGCGTTCCTGTACAACCCCGATGAGTTGGCAGTGTTGCTGTTGACGCCGGATGGACGTCTGGGACCGTTCTGGCTCGACGCGGCGGAAGCAGGGGCCTCCATCACAGCGCTTCGAAGCGTCTACCTCGGTGTTCGCACCGGGACGATTGGCACCGTTCCAGGTCGCGGCGCACCCGATGCAAGGACCAATGAATTGCGGGCCCGAGACGGTCTGGAGCCGATGCGCCCCGAAACCGATCTCTACGAGGTCCTGGTATGCCGGCTCACCGCCGACGAGATCGCGCTGCTGCCCGATGCGCCCGTGCCTGGGCGGGACGCGCCCCCAGGCTATCGCGGAGAGTCGCTCCTGAACCCGGAGGTCCGCGCATTCACCTGGCGCTTTCATCGCACGCTAAACGCCGAGGATGTCGTATGGGAGTTGCTCCGTGCTCCCCACTTCGAGGAACCCAAGCACCCTCTGCTGGACAGGCCTGTGGTGAATGACCGTCCCGCGCAGCGAGAGCGGGATCGGCCATGGGTCGAAGCCGCCATCCGCGCTTCCGGCGCTCCGTCCAAGCCGTCGGATTGGAACCTCCTGGCCCGAGCCGCGCTGGCCAGCGCCGTGTCCGACGAGAGCCTGATCCACCTGCTGGAGCGCTTCCAGCACTGGGAGCTGGAGACGTTTCTTCAGCACGGACAGGTCGGGTTCATGACGAGAGGTCTCCAGGGAGCCTCCGATGTCTTCAACGCCCTCGTGGAGCGGAACCCCACCCGCGCCCGGGAGTGGCTGGTTTCCATTCTGCAGGAACGCCCGGGGTGGATCGACCAGCGCCCGACCAGCAGCTGGCTGCGGAGCGCTGGAGTGCGCCTGGAGTTCGTCGAGTCTGCTCTTCACCGATGCGCAGAGAGTGGCCCCTGTGGTCGGGGCCTGCTGTCCGCCCTACGCGATCTGGGCGGAGAGCTCGGCCCCTGGTTGCTGCGCCCGGCCACGCAGGCCGCCGCCCTGACCCTGCTGGCCGGCGAGACGACGGATGAAGAACAGCTCGTGGAGACCCTGCGCCGGCTGGATAGCCTGCTGCCAGACGATGCCTTGCGGGGCCTGCTACAGGCGCGGCGGACACGGGGGATCGACCTGCTCGTGCAGGTGTGTGAAGACTGGCCGGGTGAGCGAAGACGAGAGCTCTGGGCTGCGGTCGGTCGGGTGAGCTGGATGCCGTGGCAGCGCCAGGAAGCGTGGCGGCGGGCTGCGCTCTGCAGACTGAGCAGCCGCTCTTGAGCGCCCCCTCCAACAGCCAGATGGAGTTCACAGAGAAACAGGGTCAGTATCTGGCGTTCATCTACGCCTACAGCAAGATCAACGGCCGTCTTCCGGCGGTAGCCGACCTACGCGATTACTTCCGTGTGGCCGGCCCCACCGCGCAGAACATGGTCGTACGACTCACACAGCTGGGCCTCATCAGCCGGACGCCTGGGACGCCTCGCAGTATCCTGGCGCTGGTGTCACCAGAGCAACTACCCATTCTGCGGTGAGGCTCGGAGACCGAACGCTGCGCCCCTCGCCAACCGGTCAAATCCCCTGTGACGGCGTACTAGCAGTTCGGAGCCGTATGCAACGCTCTCGCTACCCGGGCGACCTCTCGATACAGGGGCTAGTGGTGCTCGGCGGAAGTAATAATAGGGTGATCATGTAGCCCTCAACGGCCTTCCGGCGTAGGTCCAGCGAAATGGCTTTGCGAGCACGGCGTTGAAGTACTCGATGAACTCCCTCAACCGCCTCTCAAGCGCCTCCAGCGAGTCGAACGACGCCCGCTTCAGCGCCCGGCGAGTCAGGATGCTGAACCAGATTTCCACCTGGTTGAGCCAGGACGCATGACGAGGCGTGTAGACGAACCGAATCCGATGCTCCTCGGCTTCGAGGAACCGCTTGCGACTCTTCATGTTCTTCAGAATCCCGTGCTTCCCCTTTTTCCCGAGAGCATCATCGATGCCACACCGTTCGGCGACCAGACGAACCAGCCCTTCAGACTTGTGGGTATTGAGTTGGTCTGAGACAAAGACCCACGGCGCATCCGGGTCGAGATCGATCGTCCGAGCGATGTGACCGACGAGATCCTCTTCGGTCCGCGTTGGACCGATCGTCGGCACGATCACTTCACCGGTCACCACGTCGAAGTTGGCGATCAAGCAGAGTGTGCCGTGGCGCTTGTACTCGAATTCCACACGTTCGGTGAGTCCGGGCCGCGTCGGCAGTGTCGCTTGAAGTCGCTCAAGGGCTTGGATCCCGGTCTTCTCATCGATGCTGATGACATGCCCCCCCTGCTCGCCAATCGCCTGAGCCTCGGCGTAGAGTTCACAGACCTTCCGAACGTCGGCGTTGTACTGCTCAAGATCTTCCAACTTGTCCTTGCTGGTCAGCCAGTACTGGGTCTTGTGTGGGCGGAGATCCCCCCTTTGAGGATCCGATCGGCATGCCTTGGGGAGATGGACTCAACGACGCCACGTTTGATAGCTTCATCGGCCAATTCCCTCGGGGTCCAGTGGGTCACCGGGCGTCCGCTGTCGGACGGGGACTCGCAGCCAATGGCGATGATCTGGGTGAGCTGCTCTGCAGAGAACGTCGGCGGAGTCCCCTGTCGCGGACGATCGCTCAGAGTTTCGGTCATGAGCGTCGCCAGCTCCCTGTCACTGACTCGCTGTTGTTCTGCTCTCTCCAGTCGCTGTTGGGCCTCGAACCATCGTTGCCGCCACCTCCTGGGTCGCTGGCCGTTGTCTCCCAGCCGTCGGCCCTGCTCAGCATTGCTGATGCCATCCGCAGACATCAGGACGATGCGACATCGCACCCACAGCCGATGTGGGGTCCGGGCCTTGTTGCGTACCCACTTCTCCAAGAGCGCGTTCTGGCGCTCCGAAACGACAATTTCGACAGCTCTTCCACTCATCGGGGTCTCCCTCGGGACAGCGCATCGTTCAACCGAGAAGGAACGGGCGCCACACCCCATCATAACTTCCGCCGGGCACCACTAGTGACTGCTACTTCCTCCCCCGAAGCCTCCACCCTGAAGTTGCGCTCGGTGTCCGCCTTGCTGGGCGAGCGCTTCTTCGTGCCGGCCTACCAACGGGGCTACCGGTGGACGCCACGCGAGGTCACAGCCCTTTTGGACGATTTGGCGGCCTTTCGGAATTCGACGCGTGCGCCTGAGGACTGGTACTGCTTGCAACCAGTGGTCGTCCTCCCACGGGGCGACTCATGGGAGGTGGTGGATGGCCAACAGCGCCTGACAACAATGCACCTGTTGCTCACGGCCTTACGAGACTTGGGGCCTGCTGGGGCGGGGCCGCTACCGCATAGCCTACGCGACACGGGATGGCAGTGCCGCCTACCTGGATGACCCGACACCGGACAAAGCTGGCGATAGCATCGACCACCACCATATCTGGGAGGCCTACAAGGCCATCCAAGATTGGATGAAAGGCAAGGACGGCGGCATTCGCTTGGATCTGTTTCGCTGCGTAACGGACCCCGACGACCAGGGGCCCAACGTCCGGCTGATCTGGTACCAGCTAGCCCCGCAAGACCCCGTGCCGGTCTTCGTACGACTGAACGTGGGTCGGATTCCCCTCACGTCGGCTGAGCTCATCCGCGCGCGTCTGCTGCGACGAGACTCCGGGCGCACGCTGGCCGAGCGGCTTCAGCTCTCCCAGGAGTGGGATCGGGCAGAGCAGCGTCTGCGGGACCCTGAGTTCTGGTCCTTCGTCCAAGACGCCGAGGGTGCTCCGCCGGCGCGCATCGAGGTGCTCTTCGACCTGTGGGTGCGGTCTCGGCCCACTCCACCGGCGGTGGAGCCAGGCTCGGATCCGCTATCCACTTGGCTCAACGTCGAGGGGCTGCCCGCCAACGACCGAGATCAGGTCTGGAAAGGGGTCCGCTCCACGCTCGATCGGTTGGAGGATTGGTACGACGACGCTGAGCTGCTTCACTTGGTGGGCTTCCTGGTGGCGACGGCGCCGGTGGCCCGTGGGGCGACCTCCGAACTGGTCACGCTCCTCGCGGACCGAGAGGGGCGGACCGCGTCGGAGTTTACCCGACGGCTTCGATGGCGGGCCTGGAAACGCCTGCGGAAGCAGCCGGCCCCCAAGCCGACCGACCGCCGACCGGCTGTGTCCCCTGAAGTCCTGGACAACAATGTCGTAGACTTGGTGCGTGGGCTTTCTTACGGCCCGGACCGCGCTCGCCTACGGTCTGCGCTGTTGCTGTTCAACATCGCGGGATTGCTGGAGAAGGGGGGCCAAGAGCACCGCTTTCCCTTCGGCCGGTACAAGCGCGAGCGCTGGGACCTTGAGCATGTGCGGTCAGTGGCAGAGTACGTGCCCCGGTCACCGGCGGCCCGTCGGCGCTGGCTGGAGATGGCCCGAGGCTTCTTGACCAGTCCTGCTGCTCAATTACAGGATGTCAGCAGCGCTGCCCGCCTGACAGCCGAAGCCGACACTCAGCTCGCACGCACGGCGCCGGAGCCGGATGCCTTCAATGCATTGTTCGCAGGCATCCGTGCCCTGTCCGGGGAGGAGGTCCGGAGTGGCGAGGTTTGGAGTGGTGATGATGCCCTCTCCAACCTTTGTCTGCTGGACACGGCCACCAACCGGGCCTACCAAAACGCCATCTTTCCGGTAAAGCGACGCTGGGTCATCGATCTCGATCGGCAGGGGCGCTTTGTACCTCCTGCCACCCGGGACCTCTTCCTCAAGTACCACAACCCTGACGCCACCCAACTGTGGGTGTGGTCCGCCGACGACCAAGCCGCTTACGGGACAGCGCTCCAGAGCACGTTGCGCGCCTTTTTCGACCCGCTAATCGTGCCTGAGGAGGCGGAATGAGGCGCGGCGTCATGCGGTTCGTGGACCTATTCGACAACGGCGCGTCGGTGCGTATCCCCCTCATCCAGAGGGCCTATGCCCAAGGTCGCCCCGGACCGCGCGCGGCTGCGGTCAGGGTTAGCTTCGTAGGCGCTTTGCGGGACGCGCTGGCTGGCGAGGGGGCACAGCCACTGGACCTGGACTTCGTGTATGGCCGATGGACCGATGACGACCGGGTGCTCGAGCCCCTGGACGGACAGCAGCGCCTGACCACCCTCTTCTTGCTGCATTGGGTGGTGGCCCAGCTTGAGTGTTGCCAGGATGCGCTCCGAACGCTGCTCTCGACGGGGGGCCGCAGCCGCTTCTCCTACCGGTCACGCGACGCCGCCGAGCGTTTCTTCGATGCACTCTTGGCGCAGTCCGCTCCTCTGGCGACCCCCGGCGTCCAGCCAGCCGCCTGGCTCACCAACCGAACCTGGTTCGTCCAACGCTGGCTCCGAGACCCTACAGTCACAGGCTGCCTGGTGACCCTCGACGCCTTGCACGACGCGCTGTTGGCGGACCCTGTGCCACCTGGTGCATGGGACAGGTTGGTAGACCGTGCCGTGGGGCCGGTGGTATTCCGGCTACTCCCGTTGCGGGACTTTCGCCTGTCGGACGCCCTTTACATTAAGATGAACGCTCGCGGGAAGCCGCTCACAGAACTGGAGGTCTTCAAGGCGCGACTGGAGGCTTGGGTGGGCAGCGTTTACGGCCCAGACGATCCT
Source organism: uncultured Enterobacterales bacterium (assembly GCA_964464515.1). Taxonomy (GTDB): domain Bacteria; phylum Myxococcota_A; class UBA796; order UBA796; family UBA2385; genus CAYXGP01. The sequence goes on along the minus strand of CAYXGP010000063.1, from coordinate 27,280 downwards.
TGCCCCTATGCTCAGCCTGGTGAGCGGTGGACCCATGCGGTTGGCCGCCGTTTCGACGGTCCTTGGACCGACCTCATCTGGCGTCACCGTGGCGAAGGAACAACCGATGCCGGTGTGCTGGACCGGCGCCTCCAGCACTTGCTGCGCGCCGTGGCCCTGTGGACGAGCATGGCTGAGGACGCTCCCGATCGGGTTGCCTGGCTGGTCGAGCAACCCCGCCCCTCGCTTGAGGATCTGGTCAAGCGGGACGCGCTCTCTACTGAGGTGTTCCCGGAGTGGATCGAAACGCTGGACTTGCTGTGTGCGCAGGGGCCAAAGACCAAGCCCGGCCTAAGCCTTCTAACCAGCCGCATCTGGTACGACGAGGACGCCCACTTCGCCCGCATCCTCGCGTCCTCCTCAGCGGGAGCCACCGGCGGTGTCACCGCACTCGATTGGGTGCGCTGCTGGGCTTGGTGGGCGTGGCTTCGTGCTGCAGGGCCCCCGGATGACGCCGAGGGACAGCGTCGGCTGGGCGCCTGGATGCGGCTGGTGGGCAACCTGACCGAGAACTCTGACCTCGACCGGACCGACCGCTTGCTGGCTGCGCTGCCCGGTCTGAAGGGGCTCTTGGACGTTTCCATTGGCCCTGACTTGCTGGCCACGGTGGCTGCGGGCCTCGACCTACCGGGGCTCGATCGCCGCCAACAGGCCGAAGAACAGCTCAAGGCTCAGCTCCTTCTCCGACATGAGGCCTGGCGCAATCCTATAGAGGTCGCCGAGTCCCACCCTTACTTTCGTGGTTCCATCGGGTTTCTTTTGGCGTTCTCCGGAGTCGAGGCGGCATGGGAGGCAGCCAACTGGCACTGTTCGTGGGACGCACAGGCAGACGTGGCGCTCAGGGAACGATTCGAACACCGGATGGAGTGTGCCCTGGCCCTGTTCGACGACCACGGCCGCCTAGTGAGCGATGTGGAAGGCTCTGAGCGCCTCTTCGAGCGTGCGCTGCTGGCCCACGGCAGCGCCCTGCTTCCCTATCGCGCAAATTGGAGTACGTTGCGCACGGCGAAACGTACGGCGAACTGGCGCCGGTTGCTGCGGGCGGACACCAAGGTCGCCGATGCCCAGGAGCGACAGGCGGTTTTCGGCCGGCTTATTGCTCAGCTCAACCCCACAGATCTTCGTGGCTCCACCCAGACTGCGCTGGACCGCGCCCGCGCTGCTCCCACCTTCGCCGAGGCCCCCTTGTGGCGGCGTCTGTTGGTGGATGAGCTTGCCCTGCTCGCTCGCTGGAGTAGTGGCATGCTCCGCTGGGAGGATGGCACGGTTTACGTGCTGAGCGGCGTCAGTCGAGGTGGCACCCACCTGGAGCTCCACACATTCGCGCTGATGCAGTGGGTCCAGCGCGAATTGTCCGCGGGTCGCCTTGCTCCCTTCACCTCCGCTGAGTACCGCGAGGTCTATCAACGGTCCCCACCCCCCGCGCTGATCGTGGTGGCACCTGGTCGGGCCCGTCTGGAGGTGGTGGGCCGCCATGGAGCGTTCCACGCCCACCTCCAGGGCAATGTGGACAATGTGGAGTTGCCTACTTGGGATCCCCAGCCCAACGGCTCCCTTCGCGGGGAGGCTCCTTTCGGGCAGGGGGAGGTCGCGATCACCGCCCTGGCACGGACCCTCAATCGTGGTTGAGCCCAGGAACCGCCTGCGCTCATTCCGGGCTCTATGTCCCCACGCACGGATGCACAAAAGGCGCTTCACCACCCCATATTCCTGCCGTCGCTGACTCTGTCGCGTGTCCCAGAGCTGGGACTTAGAAAACAAGTCCAAGACGACCTCGCTGGAGGACATCAAGTCTGCCGAGCGGGATGAGCTCAAGGTGGGGCGGGAAGAGGTGGCCAGAGGGAGATGAACTTTGGGTGAGAGGTCACAAGCTCGTCCGTGACCAATCTCCGAGAAACGCTACGTCCTCCGAGCCCTCCTCCACCGTAGGCACGATGAAGGTGCGATCCAGGTCCCGGTTCATCCGCTCACAGCTCGGCTCCGCGATGAGTAGGCATCCGTGGCAGGCGGCACCCTCACGACGGCGGCCTTCTTCCTGACCGTTTGGAACGTGCTGAGCGCACACGGGATCATTCGAGCAGAGTTCGTTCATCTCGACGGCTCGCCGAAGGTGCTTGAGGATGTTGCGTCCGACATCCACCAGACCACCAAGCGTCCCCTCCGACCCAGGGGTGCCCGTATAGAGCAGGATCCCCGCTCGCGAAGCCTGATACGCCTGCTCCCGCTCCTCGGCTGGAGCGTCCGGACGAATCGGGTAGCGAGCGCAGTAGATTCGCTCCCGAATCGCAGACGCTGAGTACCCGCACTCGAGGCTGATCGCTGTGATCAGCATGTGGGCGAGGCTGTGCAGCATCAGCAGCCGCGATCCGGTGAAGTGGTCCATCGAGGAGTCCGACGCCTTGAGCGCGTTCTCCTTCCTCAGCCCTTCCCGAAACATCTCTTGGCGGCGACGCACTGCGGGGCGGGCCTCCCACTCCCGGACCTTGGCTTCGTCGAAGGCGATGAAAACGCCCTCACCTCGGATCCCCACCGTCGGGATCCAGTCCACCTTCTCCGAGAGCGGCGCCACCCGATCAGGCTCCATCTCCACGGTGCCTTCTGGGCCCACGGGGAAACTCTCGAGCCGAGTGAAGCCTACCTGAGCGCGCACCTCGCGCAGGGCATGGATGAGGACCACCCGGTCGATGAAGTCTGGAAGCTCCACCCCATCGAGCCGGCGAGCATACCAATCTGACCCGCGCGGGGGCAGGTCGTGGGCGACCCCGAAGTCCGCTGACATCAGCTCCTGCCACTCTGCTTCGCGGATCGGTACGTCCTGGTCCAGATCGCCAGCAGCTTTCTTGGCGATGATCGCGCAGATCTCCTCCGGCTCCCACTGACTGAGTTCTTCGACGATCTCCTCGTCGAGGAACTCCTCCATCAGGTAGCGGAGCTTCCTCGGCGTGGTGGCCTTCTTGATCGACTTCCAGTGGCGCTGGACGGCCTGCTTGAGGTCACGCTGAGGCTCGGGGATGCTGAGCACGCTGTAGACGATGGGGAACCAAGCGTTGCTGCCCGTACGGATCAGCAGCTTGGCGTCCTGGTCGCAGCGATCGTCGTTGTTGGCCAGCCACGGCCGCCAGGCGCTGCAGGTGCCGAACACCTTGGGCTGGGTCAGGTCCTGCAATCCCCGGCCTTTCCCGCAACGGCGACAGGTGATCACCAGATCGTTCAAGCCGCCGCTGGTGCCTGCTGTCCGAAGCATCAGATCGGCTGAGTAGCGATACCCATCTCTATTCACAGACATCTGGATTTTGGGATCCTGGAGGCACCTGTACGGCTTGTCCACCTCCTCCACGAACTCGTTTCGGTGAACGAACCGGCGCCAGTCGATGTCCTGGATATGCCCCTTCGCGCAGGCGTTTACGAAGCGGATGGGGACCGTGGGTACGGGCTTGTTCTTCGGGCCGGGGTCGTCCGTACAGGTGTGACGCCGGCGCCCATCGAGCGCGTCCCGCTTCACCAGTGAATTGCAGCGTTGGCACAAGTACCAGGAAGGGAACTCTCGCGCGTGCATCCCGCGGTGTGGGCCCGGGCTGTCTTCATCACTGCTGGGTGGACGCCGCAGACGGACGTACTTGCGGTTCCAGCCGGGTGTCTGGAGAAGGAACGCCAGCGCCTGCCCCGCGAGGCGAGGCTCATCGAAGAAGCCCTCGTCATCGGACTCGTACTTCCAGTTGTCTGGGCCCTTGATGATGACGGCGTGCTCGACGAGATCGACCAGAGCGCCCGGCCCGCCGGTTGTGAGCACCTGACTGCGACGGATCCGACCGTCCTCTCGCCGCCGATAGTCTGAGTTCTTGGGCATCAGACCCCCGAGATTCGCTTCTGATCGACCCAGATGTGGACCGATGGTTCGACATCACGCATGGACGTGGGCGCGCGGAAGTGATCGAGCAGCTCGGCGTGCTCGCCACGAAGATCATCGACGGCCGAGCTCAGCAGGCTGGTGCTGCCCTTGGCCTTCTCCCACGGCGAGTAGACCAGGTATTGCCCGTCGTCCCGCACCGCTGTGATCAGCTCGGTCCACGCCTCCAAGAGCTGCCGAACGCGTTCGCGCAGGCGTGCCTTCATCGCCTCGGGGAAGTCGGGTCGGTGCTGGGCGGCTCGGGCGACGAGCAGCTCGGAGATCTGGGCCTCCAGGCTGGGGACTTCGCCGATCTGCTCGGCCATTCGCGGCGGCGCCATTCGTGGAGGGAGATGGCGGGAGAGGCTGACCACCAATCCGGCGAGCCCCCGATCGACGGCCCGTGCGGAGAAGGGCGTGACGGAGGCTGCTTCGACATATCGGTAGAACGACTCGTGGAAGCTCTGGAACTGCTCGTAGTGGGAGCGATCCCGGGGCTTGAACAGGTTGAACGCCGTCACGACTAGTCCGGGGGAGGCCCGGCCCACCCGCGACGACGCCTGGATGTATTCGGCGCAGGTCCGCGGCTGGCCGTTCACTACCATCAGTCCAAGACGAGAAATGTCCACGCCCACCGAGATCATCGAGCTGGCGAGCAGCACGTCGGTCTTGGTTCTTCCCTTCGACGTGTACGGCTTCCTCAGCAGCGCCGACGCCTTCGTGATGTCGTCTGTGGACTGTCGAGAGGTCAGCTCAAGGATGTCGAAGCTGAGATGCCGATCGGCGAAGTGTGCGCTGCGCTCCTCGTCCAGGGGGCGTCGGCGGGAGAGCTGGCGCGTTCGCCCGTTGACCTCCTCCAGCACGATGCGCTGCGCGCCGCCCAGCTCCTTGAGAGCGTTGAAGTAGGCCACCAGGGTCATGTAGGTGTCGGCCGGGTTGCCGGCTCCACCCTTGCCGGTGTCCTCCCAGCGCTTCTGCGCTGCGCCGAGGAGGCAGGTGAAGACCCGCGACGTGAGCAGCTTCTGCGCCCGCCCGGGGCTGGCGATGCCTACATACAGCCGCGTGGTCTCTTCCCGTGCGTCCACCTCTGCGAAGAAGGTGTCGCCGTCCTCGAGGCCCTGCGGGGGAAACAGGTGGACCCACTCACGCGCAAAGATGGCCTGAATCTGCTCGGTCGCCCGGCGAGCGGTGGCCGTCGAGGCGATGATCTTCGGTCCTTGGGGAACCTTGTCTCTGCACAAGGCATCGATGGCGGTCTCGTAGAGCCCCACCATCGTGCCCAGCGGCCCGGAGATCAGGTGCAGCTCGTCCTGGATGATCAGGTCCGGCGGCAGGAGGCCGCCCGGCAGGGGCGTCGCCGATGCGGGTGGTTTCTCGTTCGCGCCATAGAACCCAGTCGAGTCTTCCGCACGTACGCGACCGAGCAGGTTTCCGCTGGCTCCGCGCCACGGGAGCGCGGCGAACTTGTCCACCGTTCCGATGAGGATGCTGGGCAGTTCGCGGTAGACATGCTCATCCACGGTGACGATGGGGAGCCCCTTTCGGTATTCACCGTTGTCGTCGTCCTCCGCAGCGTTGAAGGGGCATTCGTCGTCGTCGCAGCTCACCTGTAGCGCCACGGGGACCTTCGCCCGCTCCGGAAGCAGCGTGAATGCCTCCTTGTCGAAGGGAGTGCCACACCACGGGCACGAGGTGAGCGGCACCGGCGCGGGCTCACCGAACAGAGGCTTGTTGCTCTTGAGCTTGCGGATCACCGGCTTGAGATCGGCCAGGTAGTTCGCCGTCGCCTTCCGGCCGACCCACACACCGACGCTGAATCGGTGCGGACCCAGCTCGTCGGGCTCTTCGCGGCGGATGATCTCCATCGCACAGACAAGCTGGGCGGCCCGCTGGAGCTGATCCAGGGTGAGCAGGCGCAGTGTGTACCGCAGCAGAACCCCCACGCCCGCACCCCGATGCGGAGCGTCCTGGTGTCTGAGTCGCCGCATGAACAGCGTGTAGGCGGCGACGCCCAGGTAGGCCTCGGTCTTTCCACCACCTGTGGGGAAGAACAGCAGCTCCACGCGCTGCCGATCCGCATGGTCCGGGTGTGACACTCCCGACAGATTCAGCAGCAGGAACGCGAGCTGGAACAGGCGCCAGCGCGCCTCGGTGCCAGGCCGCTGGAGCTCGGCGGTCTCTGCCATCGCGCGATTGGTGAGGCGGAAGGCGCGGAACGCATCCGCGTCGGAGCCGAGTAGCGCCACCCCAGCCCGGATCCGGCTCAGGGCGAGGCGCGCTTCCGTGACGAGCTCGTCGGCGGTTCGTCGACGGGTGGGGTCCGATAGAGCCTCGCGCTCTGCGACCTGACTGGAGATCCAGTCCATATACGCCACCATCAGCTGCGCCATCATGCCCTCAAGCCTCTCCGCAGACTCCACTTCGGAGAGGGTTCGCATTGAGAGCGTCACGCCCTCCACTGCGGTGGCGGCCATGCGATACACGCGCGCGGTCGGAAGCCAGGTCGTTCCCAAGCGCCGGCACTGCTGACTGTCACCGTCGAGCACCTCCGTCGATACCCCGTGCCCGACCGCCCACACTGGCAGGCGGCGGAACTGCAGATCGTTGCGGCGATCATCGGGATGGTTTGACGAGCCGCGGCGATACCGAGGCTGAAAGCCCTCTGGACAGGACACTTCGAGAGCCGTCTGGAACAGGGTCCGCTCATCGGCGGCCCGGGTCTGGTGTGGGCGACCGTTGACCAGGAAGATGGACACGACTCGGGTACCCGACGGCCCCTCCGAGACCGGCGCGGGACGAACGACCACCTTGATGTAGACATCTCGCTCTGGCGTCAGCGGCACGTCGTCGCGGCCGCTGTCGAGGCTGACGGTCACAGAGGGCGCCCGGTCCAAGAGGTGGCGCCAGTAGCGGACCCGAGGGGCGTCCCCCTCTTCAGCGTCCTCGGCAGGAGGCTTGGGCTCCAGGCCGCGTCGCTCTCGCTCCAGATCCTGGTAGCGGCGGGTCTCCTCCGCGTCGATCTGCTGGTACTCCGCCCAGCGCGCCGTCACCTTGACCTGACGGGTCTGCGGGGCAGCGAAGAACGTCAGGCCCATCGACGAGGGAAGGTAGGCTTGGTGGGCCTGGACATCATCCTGGGGCTCGTCCCCCGTATCAGCATCGATGCTGACCCCCTCGGACACACCGGGATCCCGCCGCTCCTCCAGCGGCGTGTCGCTGGGGACGAGGAAGCCGGTGAGGTACCACCGCGAGGGTCGGATCTCGATCACCTCCCCGCTGGTCATAGGGCCGACCAGATCAGCACGCAGGGCCTCGACCAGCGCGCCCCGGACCTGAACCTGATTCATGCGCTCCTCCACTTAGCCGGCGATCACTCCGGCGATGCGTCGGCGGGTAAGCTCCGATACCGCGGTGCCCGGCGTCAGCGCCAACACCCCCAAACCGTTGGCGTCGTGGAAGGCGGGCTCGAACCAGAGCGCGGCGTCGTCACTGGCGCGGGGAGCCAGCAGGTAGGCGCCAAGACACCGTCCCCCGAACGCCTCCCACCGCAGCGCGTCCCGGTACAGGTGTGCGCTCGCCAGCGCATCACCGAGATTGGCCGCCCCCGCCCGATACTTGGCGTCCAACACCAACCAGCGCCGGCAGCCCGGCGCGGTCCAGGTGATCACGAGGTCCGGGCGGCGCTCGGTCGACAGCGACGTGCGCCCGTGGGCAGGGGTGGGGCGCAGCGCGCTCGTGAAGGTGGGGTTGAACAGCAGTTCCAGGCGACGAGATCCCGCCACAGCCACGAAGCCAGCTCCACCGCCCGTTCCATCGAGGGTCAGCAGCGCCTGCAGCCCTCGGCTCCTCCAGCGGAAGTCCGCGCCCAGCGTCACCGCCAGCTCGCGCTGAACCGCCAACAGGCACCACAGCTCGTAGAGCTCGAAGCTGGGGCGTGTCGCCGCAGACTCTGGGCTCTCCTCCAGTCGGAACCGCGCCGCGAGAACCCGGCGAGCCAATCGATGCACCCGTGCGTACGCAGGGTGGTCCAGCACCACCCGCATCGCCGTCTGCGAGGCGGGCTGGGGGCGGATCTGACGCAGGAAGGAGCCGCGACGACGCCGGTTGAGGCGCGCTGCGGCTGTCCGCAACGCCGCTGCCCGAGCCGTCGTCCAAGCTGTGCTGTCATTGAGGCTCGAGCCCGAGTGGCGCTCCAGCGCATCCGCAGTCTCTGTCAGGCGCTGAACGAGGCGCTGGACCAGCCAAGCGATGTGGCGGTTGGCGGGGTGGTCGAGCGTATCCTCGGTGATCCGCTGGTAGACCTCGGGGGGAGGGCCCGAGAGCTCCCGGCTGCGGACGGGGTCGAGCCAGGCGGCCTCTCTGGGGCGCTGAGCGAGCCACGCCACGGTCTCGCGGTCGGCAGCGCGAGTTCGATGGAGCGGAAGTGGGTGCAGGCGATCCTTCATACGGCGTCGGGGAGACTGCAGCACCACGAGCAGCGCCCGTTCGAGCTGCGGCAGGAGCGGCAGCAGGGCCTCAGCCAGCAGCGGCGCGGCGACCCCCTGTGTTCCCACACTCCCGACGCGTGGCCCCTCGGCGCCAGCGACAAGGCCCGGCAGCCACGCCTCCAGGTCGGTCAGCAGCGCCTCCCAGTCGGCGCTGCGCAGCTTGCTGGGTGCTGGCCGCACCCGTAGCGGCACCTCCCAGCGCCGCCCTCCTTGACGCAGCTCCAAGCGCAGGTGGCCCACGGCGAACGGCAGATCGAAGCAGACACCGCCCATCCGTTGGTCCCACTCCAGTCGCCGTGCGTCCAGGCGCACCTCGAAGGGACCGCCAGGTGCCGTCAGCCGCCATCTCCGGGCTTCGTCGAGCACCCAGCCTCCCGCTTCACAGCGGGCCGGCTCACCGGTCGCGGTGGTGATGCGGAGGTCTGAGATCACGACCAGAAACTTGTGATGCCGGTGTCGAGCAATCGAGCGCGCATCGACTCTACTTTGGCTGCGCAGCGCCGCAGTGAACGCTGCGTGCAGGCCTTGTGCAGCGCCTCCAGCGCCTCGGTGAACGCCGATGACTCGGTCCCCCGCAGCCGCGGGAGCACTTTGCTGAACAGGGCTTGATCGATCAACTCATCGACGGGCGCTTCCGAGTCGGCTCCCCGCGCCGCCGCCACCCAGTCCACGACCTCTCCCGCGGTGCGGTAGCCGACATGCCGTCGGATTGGTCGGAGGAGCGCCTGGAGTGACTTCAGCGCCTCCTCCACGGGCGCGTCCTCCGGGGTTCTCCCCGGACGCCGGGCGAGGAACGCGTCGAGATCCACCTCCCAGAACTCCAGGGTGAACGCCCGGTCGAGCACCTTGTCGCTGAACGGGTGGGTGGTTTCGTCCATGTTGACCGTCCCCCCGACGCGCAGGTTGGCCGGCCACGGGATGGCCGCAGGGACACCGTTGACCGGCTCCAACTCGGCGTGGAGCTGGAGCGACTCGCCAGTCTCCATCGTGCTGAGGAACGGCGCGAAGTAGCGCTCGACTCGCGCCAGGTTCATCTCGTCGAGGATGAGGAACCACGGCAGACGTGGGTGCCGGCTGGCCCGGAGCACCAGGCGCAGGGCGGGCTCGACTTGGAACGTCGGCTCGGCATGCAGGGCGTTGAAGTAGCCGAGCAGACCGGTCGGATCGCGCCAGTCGGGGCGCACGGGCACCAGCGCGATGTGGCGGCTGGGCTCCAGGCCCATCAGCTCGCAGACGATCGTGGCGTACCGGAGCAGGAGCTGCGTCTTGCCCGTACCCGACAGCCCGCTGATGACCGCGAAGCGCTTGGTGTCGTGGAACACCCAAGCCGCATGGAGGGCGCGCACCTGGGACCGGCTGAACACGAAGCCCTGCGCTCGGAGTCGCGTCTCGAAGACCTCCCAGATGACGGCGAAGTCGGGATGCGTTGTCGTTTCGACGACCTCGATCCCCTCGTCGTCGGAGTCATCGACGGTCTGTGGCTCTGCCGGTGCCGGTAGGTCGGCAGGTAGTCGAGCCGCCCACTCGCGCCCGAGTGGAGTGAGCTGTCGCAGCCCGCCTGAGGCGCGCTCCAGCAAACCTGTGTGGGCGGCCCAGAGCGCCAGGCGATGCCAGAGCTTCGTGCCGCCCTCGCCGGGAACGAACCGAGCCAGCAGCGCGGACAGCTCCTCGCCGCGGCGCGGGCGCTCGTGCAGGAATTGCAACAGATGGGCGAACCCCAGCACCCGGATGATCAGCGCCTCGATGAGCGGATCGGGCGGCTCGCTCTCCAGAAGCTGCTCACCGGCGTCTGTCGTGACGAAGCGCCCATCGCGCTCGTCGAGCAGTCCCAGTCGGCGCAGCTCGCGGAGCATGCGCTGAAGGTAGCGGGGACCGGCGAAGGCCTCCCCCAACTCATCGCGAACAGCACCGCGCAGATCGTCGAAGCTCCGCCCGTCCAGGCACTCCCGCAACGGCATGCGGAGCGTGGCGACGCCGCCCTTGAACGGCTGTGGCCACCGGTGCTGGCGGTCCATCGACCACAGGATGAGGGCGACCGACTCCGGGTCGGCGGCGGGGCCGCCCCCTGCCCCTGGAGCTTCCGGTTCGGCGCCAGGGGTTCCCCCCTGCCCGATGATCGTGGCGTGCTCATGCAGCCACCAGCAGAACATCCCCCGTCGGGCATGCTCCTCCAAGTCGGCCTCCTGTCCCAACGCCTCGCGAAGCCGAGCCCGCGCGTGGACGTTGGCCTCGATGCGCTTGAGCCGTCGCCGGCCCACCAACAGGCGGCGAATGTTCATGTGGGCGTCCCAGCTCAGGCCGCAATGCAGATCGCCCGGGCAAAGGGCGCCCATCAAGCGGATCAGCCGGGCCTCAGGAGTGCGTCCGCTCACCTGCCTCCGCACCCGCGCCCGCATGGCTTCGAAGTGGGACTGGAGCTCCTTGGCCCGGCGGCTGGGCTCCGGGGACCAGGTGTGGCTGCGGAGATGAACGACCTGCTGGATGAACTCGGCGTCCTCGAGCACCCCATCGACGGAGAGGTTCTCCGACGCGCCGGCTGACGTGATGTCTCGCAGGCTCCACAGCTGCGCCTGTGCCTGCGGAGTGCGGAGCTGCGCGTCGTCCAGCGCTGCGACCTGCTCCAGCGCCCCCTGGTAGGCGGTCAGCCATCCGCTCCAGCGAGGGAACGCGCTGCTCTGAAAGCTGGCGTGCAGCTCGCGGATGCGGGCCAGGGTCAGTGCTTGGGTCATCACGTCAAATCGGGATTCGGGTCTACCCCGCTGTAGTCCGCGATCCGGGCCGAATCCAGCCAGAGACTGGGCTCCCCCCGATCAGCGGGTACAGCTCGGATAGGTACATGAACGGAGGTGAGCATGATCATCCGGCTCGCGGACATCACCGATGGCAGCGGGAGCGACCTCACGGCGCTCGTCCAGGCGAGCTTCGACGCTGGTCAGGCCCTCACCCGGGTAAACCAGCGGATCGCCGCGTTCGAACATCGGTACGGCTTCGCCGCTGACGTGATGCGGCGGGACGTGATCGCGGGTGACCTCTCCGAGACCGAGGACATCTGTACCTGGCTGATGCTGATGAACCGCCGAGAGCGCCTTGAGCAACAGTCAGGCCGCTGAGCACACCCGAGATCCCCTCCGCGCCCACGTCACGATCGTCGGATCGGTGGTCGAGTGTCGTCAACGCCGTCCAGCCTCTGCGGCAGCGGCGGCCTCCTCAGCCGCCCGTTCCGCGTTGAGCCGGCGCAAGCGCGTGAGGATGGCGTCCTTGTCGTCCGGGGCGAGATCGGACCAGCCGTAGGCGGCGAGCACGGCACGATCCATCGCGTCGCGGGCAGTGCGGAGGCGGAGGATGCCGGGGTGGTCTTCGTGGGGGTCGTGCAGGCGGTTCCAGATCTTGGTCATGCCCTCTTGGAGCTGGACCATGAGCTGGTGGCGGAGGGTGTAGAGGGCTTCGCCGGTGGTGGTGAGGGCTTCTGTTTGTTCGGGGGTTGGGCGGGGGAAGGGGAAAGTTTCGAAGCAGCGGGAGGGGGTGTAGGAGAGGTCTGTCTTCATAGTGGTGCTCTGATCCCACGCCCAGGTTTCATGTACGCGGGATTGGAGGGTAGCGAATGAGGGCCAATCATCCAGGGGGAAGACGACGATCTTCTCGCTGAATACTCGATTCGCTGGCTGCATAGCAAACAATCCATACTTGGTAACTCTGGCACAAACAAGACATCGCTCAAGTGGCGCAATGGTGCGGTAAAGTCCCGGACGGTTTTCGCCATGCCGCCACCAATATCGGCGGTATCCCTGGCGATTGTTGCGATCCCGCTCCGGCTTGACCAGCGCCCGAACGAGCCCCATCAACGTCGGCCAGCGCTCGGCCTCCTCCAGCGTCATATCGCCGAAACTAATGACGCAGCGATCATGGGGGACGGGCGCGTCCGCAGCCCGTGGTACGTTGTTGTTCAGTTCCTTCCCGCCCAGATACGGCCGAATGATCGCCGCGCGCGGGGGCCGCTCGGCGATCAGGGCCTCGGCCCGCGCCGGCGAGAGCACGAAGCCCTGCCCCAATACATAGCTGCCGATGAAACACCGACCCGCGTTCGCCGCCAGCTTGACCGGCTCGGGGAGCTCCTCCCCCGGCCTGAGAGACGAGTTCAGCGCCTCGACCCGCTCGCCGTTCAACTCACAGGGAGCACCCCAGTCTCCGCGCTTACCCTGCACTACATCTACGACGACCGCTGCGCCCTTCACCGGCCAGGGCATGTCGGTCACCGCCCGATAGAGGGAGACTCCTCTGTCGTTGACCAGGTGACGCAGCCCGGTGTCGAGGGTGTTTCCCTGGGTGATCGTGTTGGAGGCCACCAGCCCAAAACAACCTGTCTCCCGGAGCACCCGCGACGCGCGGAGAAAGAAATAAGCGCAGAGATCGGCCGCGCCGTGCGCGTGTGGCCAGATTATCTGCAGCAGCTTGATGTAGTACGTCCCATTCTCGGCCGTGATCAGGTTCTTCCCGCCGAACGGTGGATTCCCCACTACGGCGTCAAACCCCGGATTCCGCCGCTGAAACACCTCCGGGAACTCCAGCCACCAGTGAAAGGGCCGCATCGGCAGCTTCGCCAAAAGCGCCTCTGCCTCTGCCGGCATCCGCTCCCCATCCGGGCTCGGATACCAGCTCCATGCGATGTCCCCCATCCGCTCCCGTCGCCGGCGCTGTTGGGTCTTGGTCCCGCCCGCCCAGGCGGAGGCGATGAGCAAGTCCCCGACCCGTCGCTCGTCCCAGACCTCGGCCTCGGCCAGCGAGAGCCATCCCGTTCGCTGGCTGTACCGATCCCGCGCGAACGTCATCTCGCGCTGCTCAGCGGTGATCCGCGCCCGCGTTCGCGCTGCGGAGTGCATGGCCCCCTTCAGTGCGGGCTCCATCGCGGCGACCTGCCCCGTCGGGTGGAAGTCGAACGCCGCCATCTGCCGCAGGTCGAGCCCGATCAACGCGTCGCCCTCGCGCAGCGCGTGATCGACGAACGTGAACGGCAGGTCGGCGGCCGAGGTCACCAGCCAGAGACTCAGCCGGGCGAGCTGGACCGCGCGGGGATTCTTGTCCACACCGTATAGACACCGCTCCGCGATTCGACGGCGCGCCACCAACGTCGGCTCATGGGCGGAATGCGGCGTCGCACCCTCGCGGGCCCACGCCACCACCAGCATGTCGGCGAGCTGACGGCAGGTCTCGGCAAGGAACGCGCCGCTGCCCATCGCCGGATCGCAGACTCGGAGCGCCAGGATCTGCTCAGACGTGGGCTGGTCGCCCAGCAACGGATGCAATGTATGGCGAACGATGGGCTCGGTGAGTGAGCGCGGCGTGTAATGCGACCCGGTGGAGCGCCGAGCTGAGCCGGGCTGGAGGTAGTGTCGCCCGGCCGGCACGATGGCCCGCTTCTGGTCGCGGAGGGGAGCGAGCGCGGCCAAGACGGCGGCCCGATCCGCGTCAGTGGCGCCGGTCGCGCGCCAGCGGTTCAGCTCCGGGAGCTTCTTGCGGAGTCGGGCGTTCCGCTCCCCGGTGACCTCCTGGAGATAGAGCATGGGGTGCTCGGCCTCGGCCAGCGCGCCCAGATCGACGAAGACGCCGCCCTTGAGCGGCACCGCCGACGAGGTGGACCGCAGCACCGAGAAGCCCATCAGCGCCTCGTAGACGCTGCCGATCTGCTCGACCTCGAGGTTGCGGTACGAGATCCGTTGGCCGTCCAGGTAAAGCAGCCGCTCCAGCGTGTCCCGCAGCACGGCGTCGTCCACCGGAGGCATGTCGACCCGATCGGTGGTGTGCGAGCTCTGCGCGGGGCGGCCCTCCAGGAACGGGAACCGATCGGGGTGGAACAGCGCGCCCTGACGCGGCGGGAGGCTGAGTCCGGGGTGCTGCGCCCCTCCCCAGATCATGCGGAACAAGCTGACCAGCCGCGCCCAGGCGCCGTAGCGCCGGGTCTGCGCCTCGCCGTAGGCCACCGCGTCGCGGGCCAGCTTCTCGCCGAGCCCCACCACGCTGTAGTGGTCGGCGTAGACCGGGTGGGACATCGGCAGAAGCCCGCGGTCTTCGGCATAGAGCACGAAGATCAGCCGCAGCAGCACCGTGGAGAGCCCGTCGTAGAGCCCGACGCTGTCCACGTCGCGCAGGAGCGTGCCGTTCGTCCGACCGTCGGCGGTGTCGAAGCCGGCCAGCAGCACCCGCAGCGCGTCCTCGACCTGCGCTGCCAGCTTCTCGGTGACCTGCTCCTGCCGCTCACGGCTGAGCTTGAGCACGTCCAGCAGGCGCTTGCCTTGGCTCGAACCGAACACCCGACGCCGACCGAGCAGCATCAATAGGGCGTCCACCAGCAGCCGACCGTCGCTGGTGCGCAGGGCGGCCACAGGGAAGCTGAGCCGCCCCGGCGCCTCGCCAGCCGGCGCGTAGACCAGACGGATGGTGTCCGGGCTGACCATCAGACCGACGGGCTGCCCCGCCCGGGTGAGCAGCCGCTCGAAGCGCTCGGTGTGGCTCGCCGGCCACCGATCACCCTTGGGTGTGGCGTCCAACCCTTCATCGAGCCACTGCACGAACAGCCGCACGTCGCCTTTGCGACTCACAGCGACCTTCGTGGGAGCCAGCGTCACCTCGACATCTGGTAGGTCGATCCGGTGGGCCTCGGTGGGTGCCACCAGACGGGCGGGTTTCCACCCCAGCACGTCGTGGAGCAGGGGCTCCAGGCCCGGCAGTCGGTCCTCGGGGGTCAGCTCGCGCAGCCGCTGCTGTACGGCGATGTCCTGGCGGACATACAGCTCGAGATCCTCCAGAACGGCCACGCTGACCACCAGCCCCTCGGGCTGGAGCATGCCGATCCAGTCGGCGTGGAGTTTGGCGATGTAGCTCCGCTTCCGGGTCGCCATGCTCAGCTCCCCGGCCAGAGGTAGGCCATGCCCACCGGCTCGAACCGCTCCAGCGCCACTGCGTAGCTTCCACGGATCAGCTCAGGCTCGCTCTGCAGCTCGGTGTCAATGGCGGACAGACGCGCGTTCATGAATCGGGCGTCCCGCTCGAACTGCTCCCGCTCCTCCTGAGCCGCCTTGGAGAGTCCCAGCGAGAGCTGTCCGTGATGCGTGAACTGCGCCTTGATGGCTGCCCGCTGACGCTCAAGTAGCGCCACCATGTCGCTCGCCTCCCGCTGCCCTCGGGCCTCCAGCGCGGCTCGCGCTTTCTCCGCAGCCGCCGTGGCCTGCTCGCGGAGGCGTGTCCACAGCGAGGTGAAGTCGCGCGTCGCCCTCCCGCAGACCGTGCGATGCGCGAGATCGCTGGGGTGCGGTCTGGGACGATGGGCCAACGCCTCACCCAAACGCTCCAAGGTCGTGGCCTCTCCAGCGGCGCCAAAGGAGCGCAGGCCGTCGGCCGTGACCTGTGCCGCCACGGCGATCAGCTCTTCATGCAGCCGCGTCGCGCCGTCGCCGAACAGGCTCAGGCGACCGAACGCCACTACGCGGCGGGTGTGGTCCCGCTCGTTCTCGATGAGGGTCACGCGAGAGAGATCGTGGCGGGCGACGCCCTGCGCGCGAAAGCGGGCGACGAGCCGCTGCACCAGGGGGTGTCCCAGGTGGAGCTGGACAGCAGGCGCGTCGAGTCGATGGGCCGCCCGAAAGGCCACCGGTCGGATGGGCGGCAGCACCCCACGCTCCTCGACGACCTGCTGCTCGCGGAGCAGCTCGGCGATGCCCGCCCATGAGTCATCCAGCGGCGGCAGGGTCCAGGTTGGCGGATCGCTCTCGGAGGGCCCTTCGAGTCCCGCGCCGACCACAGTCTGCAGTCCGAGATCGACCAGCTCCATGAGGTGCTCCCAGCGCCAATCCATGCGCCGCCGAGAGCGATCGAGCTGGCGGGTGAGCACCTCCAGATCCCCTTGTAGAAGCTCGGTGCCCTTTCCCTCCAGCTCCTTCTGGGCGGCGCGAGCCCGCTCGCTCGGCGTCACGAATAGATCGATCTGCCGAGTGTCCAGGTCGCGGATACCCGCGTCGAGCCGCGCGGCCAGCTGCTCCGAGATCACGGCCGACAGCGAGCCCAGCTCCTCCCGGATCGTGTGCAGCTTGCGGACCAGGTAGGTGAGCACCCGATCTTCGGGCCGATCTACGCAGTCGAAGTAGTGACAGCGGACGACCTCCGCAGGCTGGAGCACTCGGTCGATGCGCCCGTTGCGCTGTTCGATTCGCGAGGGGTTCCACGGAAGGTCGAAGTGGAACAGGTCCGCGCAATGCGCCTGCAGGTTGATCCCCTCGCGGGCCGCGTCGGTGCAGAGCAGGAGCCGCAGCGGGTGACGATCCGGCGGGCTGTTGAACGCAGCCTTCAGCTTCTCGCGGTTGTCGTCGGAGAGGCGTCCCGTGAACCGCTCGATGGCGTCTGCCCGCTGGTCGCGTAGCAGCGGCGGGAGCACCCGCCGGAGCCACGACAGGGTGTGCTCGTACTCGGTGAACACCACCAACCGGCGCTCGTTGAAGCGCCCTTCTGGGCAGAGGTTCTCGTTGATCCAATCGGCTAACGCACGGACTCTCCCGTCTGGGGCCATCCTGCTACTGGCGCTCAGCGCGAGCATCTCCTTGAGCAGTGCCTGGGCGCGCTTCCCTGCGTCGAAGCTGGCCGACTCGGTGAAGGCGTCATCGGCGGCGTCGATCTCCTCCTCCGATCGCTCGTCATCGTCGCGGCGAGTCGCGTCGCGTAGGGAGAGCTGACGGACTTCCTCCAGCGCCTTGCTCGCACCCCGCGCGTGGAGAGCGAGGGTGTGATGAAACGCCCACAGCGAAGAGAGCAGTCGCTTATGCAGGTTGATGACCACCAGCCCGCGCGCGGCGGCCTGCCGCTTCGTCATGTGGGCCATGCTGGACCGGTACAGGGTGTCGTACTCGGCGAGCATGTGGCCCAGGCGAACCTCGGCGCTCTCTGCGCCCAGCTCCACGCGATGATCGACCAGCTCTCGGAGCGGCAACCCGCCGACGTGCTTGCGTAGATGCCGCTTGAGCCGCCGCACCATCACCGGTGCCAGCTCCTCGGCTGACTGGACCGGCACCCCCCGTGTGAACCGCTGGGGATCGAGCAGGTGCAGTAGGGACGCGAAGCTCTGGCTGTGTCCGTTGTGGGGAGTCGCAGACAGGAAGAGCCGATGTTCGACGCGCTCCGCCACCTGGCGCACGGCTCGCGTGGTTCGAGAGTCGATTGGGTAGAGCGTTCCCCCCGACGGTGCGACCTGATGACACTCATCCAGAATCAGCAGTGTTCGGGGAGCCTTCTCACCGAGCGCGCTCAGCAACAGCTCGAGGTGTTGAGTGCCCCTGCCCTTCCGCGAGCGAGTTCCGCGCAGCAGCGCATAGGACACGATGAACCGGCTGTGCGTGGTCCAGGGGTTGACCCCGAAGCCGCGCTCGCGTCGGCGGGCGGTGACAAAGGCTCGATTGTAGATGGCGAAGGAGAGCCCGAAGCGCTGGGCCATCTCGTCCTGCCACTGCAGGCTCACCGTGGGTGGGCAAATCACCAGGATGCGGTCGATGCGCTGCCGGAGGACCAGCTCCTGGACCACCAGGCCAGCCTCGATGGTCTTGCCCAGTCCCACATCGTCGGCGATGAACAGGTTCACGCGTGGCAGTTCTAGGGCCTTGCGGAGCGGCTCAAGCTGGTACGGCTTGAGGTCGATGCCCGCCCGGAACGGGGATTGGAGCAGCCGCCGGTCTGTGCTGGTGACCGTGTTCCAGCGCATCGCGTGGAGGTAGGCGCCGAACATACGCGGCGGGTCGAGCTCGGCTCCAGGCCGGAGGAGCTCCGGCTCAGTCGGTATGTGCTCGGCATCGAGTTCATGCGACCACAATACTGAGAGCTGCTCGCCCGCCGCGTCGTCGTCCAGGCAGGCCAGATGAACCAGCCCAGATTGGTATTCCGAGGCAGGAGGGGTGACCTGTGAGACCAGCCAAGTGCGCTGTCGCACCCGCACGACATCTCCGATGGCGGGTAGCTGGGAGGGCTGGAGCATGGGCCTCCGTGGCTGCTGTCGTTGTGGTCACGGATCACAGAGAGAGCGATATTCGGCTGCGATCCCGTTGAAGTCAAGCCACCCAGCAGCCTCCATCACGGGGCTGTGGCGATTGAAGTGAACCCACCAACGCGCATTCGCGGCAAGGAGCCCCATGACATATCGACAACGATGTCCCAACACCTTGGAGTTCGAGAACAGATCGTGCCAGCGCAGGTGGTCTTCTCGCACCAAGGCTTTGTGTTCGATTAGCCCTGACCTCCCTGACCTCCCCTGACGTGAACAGGTGAGCACGTCAGGGCGCGAGAAGGCTGATGTGGTAGCCTCTCTGAGAGAGCCCCTGACCTCCCTGACCTGTCCCCCGCCCCTTCACAGGAGTGAGCTCCGCTACCAGGACAATTCCGGCCTCTGAACCACCGGATCCTACATGTAGAGCAGGGGTGAGGTCAGGGAGGTCAGTGGTAGGCCGAGAACGCATCTCCCATCCTCACTCTCCCCCTCACACCAGGTCAGGGGTCGGGGTCAGCGGAGGTCAGGAGGTCAGGGATCCGTCGGCGTCGCTGGAGACCTGCTGGAACCGGTAGGTCGGCGGTCGAGTGTGTCCCTCGGGGTACTCCTGCTGGAGCCGATAGCGCCTGTCGTCGAGCACGAAGATGGCATCCAGATACTCGATGAACAGACGCCCCACAATCGTCGCCCGCGCCCGAGCAGATCGCGCCTGCCCCCGCCGGTCCATGAAGCGGTCCTCCAGAATCTCACCGAGCCATGCCGCCCACTCGCTGGCCTTCGATGCCGGCCGGTGCCGGTTCGCGGCGCAGATGTCCAGCATGAGGTGAAACCTGGGATCGAAGGCGTGGGTGGATGCCTCGAAGTTGGAGAGGAACCCAGGGAGGGCTGACCAGGCGAGGATTGCGCCGATGGTCTGCGCCCAGACCTGGCTGGTGCTGTGACTGGCGGGCTCGCCGATGACCTTCCTGCCGCCGTCAAGCCAGCTCTTGACCATGCCCGCGAGCTCCGCGACCACCTCCATCCGACGCCGCAGGACCACACCGACCAGATCGCCCTTCTTGTATCGGACTGCCTGGACCTGCTCGCCCAGCTCCAGATTGACCGGTAGCGCCCGTCTTCGGAGGTCCGCTCCCATCTGGGTGAGGTTCATGGTGATGCAGACGAGCAGGTCGTTGGTGGGCCGCGTGATGGCCGTGTTGCTGCCCAGTCGTCGGTAGCTCAGCCGCGTGTCGGTGATCGTCCGCTCAAGGACCGCGCTCGCGATGGTGCCGCGGGTCTTGGCGTTGTCGATCAGGATGACACGATCGCCTGCCTCAACGCGGGTGGCGAGCTGCTTCTCCAGCTCGGCGTCGTCCTTGGTGAACGTCAGGCTGTGGGGTGTGTGCCCCTCGACGATGACGCCGAGGACACGCGCCAGTGTGCTCTTGCCCACACCAGGCTTGTTGCCGTTGATGGCCAGGAACGGGTGTCCCCGACCCCAGTGTGGCATCGTAATCGCCGTGATCAGCGCGCCGATGAACCCCACGCGATCGGCCTCGTCCTTCCAATGGAAGTCCTCAAGGATCTCGTCGGTGAGCATCAGTCCTGATGCGGGCTGGAGGGCTGGCCCGTCGTAGTAGATGCGGGCATCCGGGTGGTAGCCGGGCCTGCCGATGAATCGCCACTGCGTGTCGAACAGCGGAGACCGGCAGTAAAGCAGTAGATGCGGCAGCCGGCCTCGCACCCGCTGATCGGCCACGAAGGCGCGCGCCAGCTCCCCAGGCAGGACGCCGTAGCGGGTGAACGCAATGCCCTCGTCGGTGACCTTGGAGAACCGCAGCTCCACCAGCGTGGACAGGAGGCCGCCGATGTTGCGGTCGCTCACAGTCAGCGGTCCGAGCCCGTGACGGATGAACACCATCTCCTGCTCGGTGCGGAAGAACCGTTGGGCAGGGGCCACGGCGTCCACCAGCAGGTCGAACAGATGGGCCACTGTATCTCGGTTGACGACGTACTCAACCACCGGGCGCTTGATCGGCATCGTAGCCCGAGCGTTCGCGGCCGGAATGGTCCGTCGAACTTCGGCGACCAGTACATCGAAGGTGCGGTCCTCCATCCCGCTGATACCTCTGAGAGCTTGAAGGTGCGGTTTGCGACGAGACGCACGCAACCGCAGGAGGGCGGCGATTGCTGCTCGCAGTCGGTCGCGCCGTTCGTCCTCGTTGAGTTGCGACCATGCCCCCTTCAGCTCTGCAATCACGTTGTCAGGCTTGGGCTCGGGCGGTTCGTTGGAGGGCGTGGGGAGCCCTGTCAGCTCCGCGACGAGATCCCGGGCACCCTTGAAGTCTGCGGCACGTCCAGAGATGACGAGGAAGTCGAAAATGCTGACTGTCTCGCCGGTGCGGAAGCTGTGGAACGATCCGCGCTCGGCTTGTCCACTACCATCCGCGACCCCCGCCGAGGGGTTCTTGTCCCCGCTGGGCGAGCGGGGATCGCGGCACTGCAACCAGCCTTCCCCTGACGCTTGCCCTGTCAGCAGGTCACCGTAGATCTCCTCCAGGGACACGACCTCAACGGCCTGTCTCCGCCAACCCTGCCAGTCCATGGACCGGTGTGAGGGGGCAAGCTTGGGCAGCGGGGGACGTCGAAACCTCTCCAGGTCGTCAGCCACCACAGTGAACAGATCCACGTCATCGGGAATTCCAGAGAGGTTGATGGAGGCGAACCGGTGGGGTCGCTCGGCCGAGTGCTCTCCCTTGATGGCGAGGGTGCCGTAGAGCTTGAGGATGCGGGAGGGGTTGAAGGTGGAGGTGTCCACCTTCGCCTGCGGAGTGCTGAACCGCTGATCAAGCAGTCGGAGGAGGTCGCGAGCGTCCTTCGACGCCTCCCTGACCCGCTCACCTTCGGCCGTCACCAGTGGAACCAGCAGGTGGAACCCGTTGCCGCTGTCGGCGCGGATGGACTCCACGCCTCGCTCTCCCAGCCAAGCCTGTACGCGATCGGTCACGTGGATAGCGCAGGCCTTCTCGACACTTGTCGCTGCGCAGTCACGGGGATCGCGCTCCGGGTCGATGTCCACGATGAACAGGGTAGTGGCGTGGATGTCTGTGTCCCGAGTGGTACTTCTTGCGCGTACCAGTCGTCTTCGGCGATTGGTCGCTAGCTCTGGAGTCACCGCGCCCAGCGAGAAGTAGATGTTCGCCTCACCCACTCGGGGGTGAGCACTGCGCAGTATCCGGGGCCGGGGGACATCGGAGAGCGGGTCCAGCAAGGAGATCAAGGTCTCGGTGTCGCTGGGCCCGAAGTACCCCGACCAGATGCCCCGATCGGTACCCTTCCGCAGCAGCCGAATCTCGGTGATTCCGCCGAGGTCGGCGTGCCTGGGGAGCAGCCAGCGCAGAAATGGCCTCAGGTGCTCGCGCACCGACGGCGATGAGCGCCACCGTCCCGCCCACCCGGGCTTGAGGTTGATCGCCATCGCTCAGGCCGCGCTCGGCGGACGGCCGTCTCGGACCGCCGCCTGCAGAACCGGCAGCTCGTTCTCCAGCGCGATCTCGGCAGCGGTGACTTCGTAGACCGCGCGGACGTGATCGGTGATGTATCCGAGGCGGTGGAGCTCGCCGACGGTGCGCCGCAGAGACTCCGAGGCGAGTCGGCGCTCCTCCAGGTCCATCTGTGCCCACAGCCGCTTCTCTCGACGCTGCGCCAGCGTTGGCTCCCTGCGGGTCGGAGGCTCGGCGCATTGGGAAAGGACCTCGTCGAGGACGAACCGCCGCAGTCGGCGCGCCTCCGGCGTGCCCGTCTTGGCGAGGACGATGTGGAGGCCAGGCTCGAACAGCAGCACCAACCGATGCTCCTGAGCGGACGGTACCTCCACCGGGCCGCCCTGCGCTGCCGTGAGCGAGAGCGCGACCTCGCCGGTCAGAACGACGTAGTCGAAGCCCTCGATGAGCTGCTCGAACCAAGGGCCGAGGATGCGGCGGTCGAGCCGATTGCCGGCGTAGCCCAGAAGGTCGCCGATGTGCCCGGCGTCCCAAGCGCGTTTGCCGTCGTGGGTGAGCGTGGCGAGCGTCCTCTCGCCGAATCTGCTGGTGATGATCGAGTTCATGATGTCCTCACGGGGTTGGGTGGCCGACGAGCGGCCGGTGGGAGTCGATGGGTTCGAGGAAGCGGGTCACGTCCGCGATGTCGCGGCTCAGCCGTACGCGAGGCAGGCTCTTCAGGAACAGCCGTCCGTACGGGCGGTCCACCAGTCTGCGGTCCAATACGACCACCACGCCGCGGTCGTCGGCCCGTCTCAGCAGTCGGCCGAAGCCTTGGCGGAAGGCGATCACCGCCCGGGGCAGCGCGTACCGGAAGAACCACCGCTTGTCCTTCGCCCGGATCGCATCCAGCACCGGATCGGTGGGGCTTGGGAAGGGAAGCCGGTCGATGATGACGCAAGACAGCGACTCGCCCGGCACGTCGATGCCGGTCCAGAACGACTCGGTGCCCAGCAGCACCGAGCCAACGTCCGAGCGGAACGCATCGACCAGGGCCGTGCGCGGCCTGTCACCCTGACGCAGCACCCGTAGCCCGCTTCCCCTCAGACCTCCGCAGGCCACAGACAGCGAGCGATACGACGTGAACAGCCCCAGCGTGCGACCGCCCGCTGCGACGGCCACCTGCCGCACGAGCCTCGCCACGGCCGGCGGCCACTCCCGCGCCGTGGGATCGGGCAGGCCCGTGGGGACGATCAACAGCGACCGCTCGGCGTGATCGAAGGGCGACTCGACGACCAACTCGCGGGCCTTGGGGACGCCCAGCTCACCGCGCACCAGGGCGAACGACCCGCTGGTGGAGAGCGTCGCAGAGGTGACGATCACCGAGGAGGCGAGGCCGAACAGCTGCTCTCGGAGCCGCCCGCCGACATCGACCGGTCGCGAGCACAGGACGCCCAGCCCGTCGCGGTCCAGCTCGATGTAGCTGACAGCGTTGGGGTCGCTCAGCGAGAGCGTCAACGAGATTCGGTCGGCGTACTCTCGGCACCGCTCGGACAGCCGGGACAGCGCCAGCGCCTCCCCTGGCGATGCGGCTCCCGCCTCATGCTTGAAGAGCGCCCCCGCTGAGCAGAGCGCGATCAGCAGAATCATCGGCTCCGGTAGATCAGCCTCTCGGAGCCGAACCTGGTAGTCCGGAGAGCGGAACCTGCGGGCGAGGTCTTGGCAGAACGAGCGAGCCGAACGGAACAGCCGTCTCTCCGCATCGGGGTAGCCGAGATCAAGCAGGGGCTGGCGGAACCGACGCAGCCCAGCGAGGCTGATCCGCCAACCGAAGAACTCTCTGGCGACGTCGGCAGCTTTGTGCGCCTCGTCGAGCACCACCAGGTCCAGGGGCGGCAGCACTCTCTGCTGCCTGGTCGCCTCCAGTACCGAGAGGTGGGCGAACAGCATGTGGTAGTTTGTGACCACCACATGGGCGTCCAGCGCCTTCATCTTGGCCAGCCTGGACCAGCAGGGTTCGTACTGCGGACACTTCGCCCCGGGACAGTCGTCGGACCCCACCGAGAAGCGTCTCCAGACCGGCCAGGCCGGCTCGAATGACAGCTCGCTGACGTCCCCCGTCCCGGTCCGGGCCGTCCACTCGACCACCTTCATCAGGTCGGCCTCCTCCCGAGGCTCCCCGGGAACATCCAGCGTGCCGTCTCGACGTTCTCTCTCCAGGCGGTCCAGGCACAGGTAGTTGCGCCGTCCCTTCATCAGCGCGAAGCGCAGCTCGAACGGCAGCGCGGCCGCCAGCGCCGGCAAGTCCTTGGTGACGAGCTGCTCTTGGAGGGCGATGTTGCCGGTCACCACCAACACGCGGCGATCACTGCGCGCCGCTGCCAGCGCGGCCGGCACGAGGTAGGCCAGGCTCTTGCCCGTGCCCGTCGGCCCCTCGGCGACCAGGTGCTCGCCCTCGGACAGAGCCAGCTCCACGGCCCGCGCCATCTCGATCTGGCCAGGTCGGGGCGCGTAGCCGTCGAAGTGTTGGTCCAGGAAGCCGCCGACGCCGAACACGTCCATCAGGTCGGGGACAGTCATCGCCGAACCCTGCGCTGCACTCGCCGCCTGGCTCTTAGACTGGCGTCCAGCTCGAAGGTGTCCAGTCCAAGCTCAGCAGCGACGGACGCTCGCGAACGAGAGACGAACTGCTCGGCGAGCGCGGAGGCGAGGAGGTCGGACGCCTCCGCTTCCAGCGCGGGGTAGTCCTCACAGGGGCGGCGCTCGACATGAAGGCGCAGTCGGGGCTTCATCGGTTGGAACCTCGGCGGTGGCTGGCCACGAATCGGGCCTGCCATCAACAAAAGCAAGAACAGTGCCAGTCACGAGAACGTCGTCCTGCTCGGGGCTGAGCTGAATCGGGGGTTCAGTCTCGACGTATTGGGTAGCGTCGGCTGCACTTTGGGTAGCGAGACCCGCACATTGGGTAGCGCAAACGCGTTCTGGGCAGCGTGGCCTGCACTTTGGGTAGCGGAATCGCGTTTTGGGTAGCGATGGCCAGCAAGAGACGCGGGCTGTGTCCACCAACCAGACCCCGTCAACAGCCGATCTTCAGCGAGATGGGCTCACGGACTTGACATCGGCACCCCTTGGCACCTTTGTTGCGGTCGAGAAGCTGAGCCACCTCTGCCCCACTCCAGGAGCCCGCTGATGGTCAACGTCGTCATCTACTGCCGTGTGTCCTCCGACGAGCAGGCCCGAAAGGACCTGTCGATCCCCGCCCAGCGAAAGGCCCTCCGACGATGGGTCGAAGATCGCGGTGAACACCAGATTGTCCGCGAGTTCGTCGACGAAGGGCAGTCCGCCTACGGGCCTGCGGAGCGGCGTCCGGGGTTCAGCACCATGATCCGCTACTGCCAGAAGGAGAAGGTGGACACGATCCTGGTCCACAAGCTGGATCGGTTCTCCCGGAACCGCGACGAGTCAGTGGCGTTCAAGGCGCTGCTGCGAGCCTGCGGCGTCCAGGTCTGCTCGATCACTGAGACGTTCGATCCCGACACGCCGCAGGGCTTCCTGTTCGAGGGGATGATCGAGGTGATCAACCAGTTCTACTCGATGAACCTGAGCACTGAGACGCTGAAGGGGATGCGGGAGAACGCAGAGCGCGGCAACCACAACGGCGGTACGGCTCCCTACGGCTACCGGCGCGAGCGCATCGAGGAGGGCGGGAAGGCGTACGTGAAGTTGGTGCCGGGGCCAGCGCATGAGGTTGAGCTCATTCGCGAGATCTTCGACATGGCAGTGACCGGGGGAAAGGGCGCTCGGTCGATCGCGACGCTGCTCAACGAGCGTGGAGTGCCGGGTCCCAGCAGCTCCCATTGGGGTATCTCCACCATCACCTTCATCCTCAATAACCGCGCCTACATCGGCGATCAGGTCTGGTATCGCTCGAAGAAGCGCGGGCGGACTGGCCGACAGCGGACCTCGGAAGAGGACTGGATCATCACTCCGGATGCCCACCCGGCGCTGATCTCACGCGAGCTGTTTGAGCGGCGCAAGGCGGCGGCGTCCAAGCGAGCCTTCACCAACCGGACCTCGCCCGAGCTGCGGGTCAAGTACCTGCTCTCCCGTCTGATTCGGTGTGGCAACTGTGGCGCGTTCTTCCACGGGTATCGGCAGACCGTGAAGCTCACCTACGGCGACCGGAAGACCTACTACCGGTACTACTGCGGCGGGTACAAGGCCAAGGGCAAGTCTGTCTGTCCGTCGCTGCCGATCCGGAGGGACTGGGTCGAGGGCGCCGTGTTGGGGTTGATTCGCGACCGGCTGTGCTCGGTGGAGGTGCTCGAAGAGTTGGGGCAGCGCATCCGGAAGAAGATCGAGGAGCAACGCAGGAAGTACGCCATCGACCCGCGGGTCTTGGCGCGCCAGGTCGCCGATCTCAATCGGCAGGTCGACAACTACTATCGGGCCATCGGGAGCGGGATGGACCCGGTGATCTGCCAGGGGCACATCGACGAACTCAGCGCCAAGCGAGAGCAGGTTCAGCAGGAGGCGGCTACGCTCGCGGCTTCGGACTACTACGAGCGGGCGCTGGAGCGGCACCTGCAGAGCTTACGGGACTTCGCTGCTGACTTCGAGGAGCGCTTCACGACGCTGCCGTTCGAGGCACAGCGGCGCATCGTGCTGAAGTTCATCGAGGGCATGGAGGTGGTGGACCGGCGAGAGCTGCGGATACGGCTTCGGGTGCCCGCAGACGATGACGGCCTACATGAGCTACTCGGCGAGGAGAAAAGGATCGAGCGGCGAGATGAAGGTAGTGGACCGCATCCTGTCGGATCCCTCCATTTTTTGAGAGGTGGGATAGGCGGGGGTGCCTGATTGAACACTGGTTTTCATCAATCTATACTGTCCTCCTGAGAGCGCCTGCCACATAGGTTCCACATGGAGCCCTGTGTGCCAATGATGTCTGAGACAGATCTCCTTGAAAAAGTCCCCCCCAGGGCGGAGGAGATCCTCAGATGGAAGACACCCCCAGCGCGACCTGCGTCCCCACCCCCCAGACCGAGGTGCGTCCTCGGAGCGGTCGTCGCCGTTTCTCGCTGTCGTACAAGCGGTCGATCATCGAACAGCTCGATGCCTGCGCAACCTTCGGCGAGAAGGCGGCCCTGCTTCGCCGCGAGGGCCTGTACTCTTCGTACATCAGCAAGTGGAGGCGCCAGGTGGCCAGCAGCGACAACAGCAAGCCCCGCGGACGCCCCAAGCTCTCCAAGCTGGAGCGCCGCGTTCGTGAGCTGGAGGCCGAGAACGACCGACTCAAGCGAACTCTCGAGCGCACCGAGTTGGCCGTCGAGGTCCAAAAAAAACAGTGACTCCGGTTATGGCTAAAACGGGATATTCTTGCTTCTCCTGA
>CAYXGP010000062.1:0-38020 GCA_964464515.1 uncultured Enterobacterales bacterium | reverse complement strand
CGATGCTCCCCCAAGTGGTTGTCCGGCGCACCGTGGAACCGGCACTCTCGGCGAGGCCGAGGGTCCTGCTAGAACATGTTCTATCGTTAGCCTGGTGCGTATGGGCTATGCCCCCCGCAAGGGAGCTACAGGGTCGCGGTATCAACTTGAAGCCGCGACCCTGTACCTGGGGCGCAGACTGGCCCGTGATGATGGTGGACTGGTGGGGGGCGACGGCGTTCGCCGCCTGGCTCGCAGATCGCCTCGGGCAGCCCTGGAGGCTTCCGAGTGAGCTGGAGTGGGAGAAGGTCGCCCGTGGGGTCGACGGCCGCTTCTTTCCGTGGGGAGACACGCTCGACCCCTCCTGGTGCTGCATGCGACAGAGCCACGCCAGACGTCCGTGCATACGAGCGGTCGACAGCTTCCCGATCGATGAGAGCGTGTACGGCGTGCGGGGGCTGGCCGGAAACGTGCACGAGTGGTGCGCGGATGTGTTCCACGCGCAGGGGCCGCCGTGTCCGCAGGATCGGGTCCGGATAGCGGGCGATGCAGCGGGCGATACAGCAGGCGACCTGCGGGTGATCCGCGGCGGGAGCTGGGCGTACCGGGCCGTCGGGGCCCGCTCGTCCTACCGTGCTGGGAGCGATCCCCGCTTTCGCTCCTACCACCTGGGGTTCCGGGTGGCGCGCTCGGCTGGGTAGCTAAGGCCGCTCCAGGGAGAGAAGTCTCCCATGATCGGCATGCGAGTCCACTGGCTTGCGGCGCTCAAAGTCGTATCTGGCCCATATCAAGAGACAGGGTTCGAGAGCGTCGCACGCCAGTGGACGAAGGGCATCCGCGTGGGACCGCCCTCAGGTCGAGGGGGGAGATTGCTTTTCTTGGAGCGGCCTAAAAGACCACCTGGCCCCCCAGCGTCGCTGCGGTGAGCCGGTAGAGGGTGTTGTCCAGGAGGAGCACGCGCCCCTCGAACATCAGCCGGTCTGTCGCCGCGAGTCGGAAGAAGCCGCCCAGCCGGTAGCCGAGCTTACCGCCGATCTCCACCGGCAAGCCGGCCTCGGCCCCTACCGTGAGCCACTGCCCGGGGCGCACGCGCCAGTCCAGCCCGGGGGTGTGTACCTGGAAGGAGTCGGGAGAGAAGTAGCTGGTGTCTGTCTGTCCGTAGGTCAGCCCGTAGTAGTCGTACTTGACCACCAGATCCGTCCACGTCGCCCGCATGAGCAGGTTCTTGCCCAGGCCCGTCGCCAGCGCGCTGCGGGTGTTGCCGTCGTCGATGCGACCCGTCACGCCGTCGGCGTAGACGTACAAGCCCGCGAGGGGGGTGAGCGAGAGGTTCAGGTAACCCTCGCTGATCTGAAGCCCGTCGGCGATGCTGGCCACCGTGGTGCCGCCGGAGCCCAGGCCGTCGAGGTAGGCGATGTCCTCGTACCCGGAGGGCAGGTCGACCATGGCGCGCCGCCGCATGCCCGCCCGCAGCACCAGCGGCCCTTCGAGGGGACGCAGGGCCAGCTCTCCCGACAGCTCGTGGGTCGGGTTGGTCTCCCGAGGCTGGTGGTAGGAGTAGCCAGCGGTGAGCTGCAGCCCCTGGGGCATGCCCGCCTGGCGGACCTGGAAGCCCAGGGTGCCTCGATCCAGGGTTGCGTCGCTATCTTCGAAGCGGGCGCCTGCCGCCTTCAGCCGAAGACGGGTGTCCGCCAGCGGACGGAGCTCGGTCTGCGCCGCGAGCTGTTGGCGCCAGAAGGGCGTGGACTCGGCGCTCCAGGTCCACCGGACCCCGGCGCGCGGCGCGCGGGCCTGGTCGAGGATCGCCGCGGCCTCCTGTGCCTCCAGCAGCTCCGGCGCCAGGAGGAGCGCCCGATCCCGGGCGCGCTCGGCAGAGCGCCGCCGGTCCCGGTCCAGGTCCAGCCGGGCGCGCTCGGCGATGACGCGGGGGTTGTCGGGCTGCGACGCTTCGGCCTCGGACAGCAGCAGGTGGGCCTTGCGCACCTTGCCCTGCCAGCGCGCGAGCTGGGCGCCTCCCAGCAGCGCCTGGGGATCGCTCGGGCGATCGGCGAGCAGGGCGTCGTAGCGATCCACGGCCTCACCGAAGTGGCCGCTCCAGGAGAGCGTCTGGGCCAACCCGATCCGCGCGGACCAGCTCCTCGGGTTGAGCTCCACCGCCTGACGGTAGGCCGCGACTGCCTGGTCGAGATCGTCGTGGCTCCAGGACAGCACCCGGGCGAGCCCCAGCCAGGCCTCCAGACTCTCTGGGCGATGACCGATCAACTTCTGGTAGCCGTCGATGACGTCCTGCCGCCGCCCCTCCACGTCGCGCACCACCGAGGCCCACCGGAGCAACCAGTCGAGGTCGCTGGGGGCCGCGTGTCGGCGCCGGTCGGCCATGCGGGCAGCCTCCTCGACGTCACCCTGATCCAGGTAGAGCTGGACCAGGTTCTCCATGGCCGCGAGGTTCTGAGGCTCTGCCCTGAGGGTGGCCAGGAGCGTCTGCTCGGTCTCGACGGGCTGCTCGCGGGTGAGCAGCGCGGACGGCCGCTCCGGCCCGTCGCCGCCCTGGGCCAGCGCCGTCGGTCC
Organism: uncultured Enterobacterales bacterium; assembly: GCA_964464515.1. GTDB lineage: Bacteria > Myxococcota_A > UBA796 > UBA796 > UBA2385 > CAYXGP01. The sequence continues at coordinate 35,473 of CAYXGP010000062.1, read as the reverse complement.
CCACAGGCCCAGGGCCATGCCGGCGACGAGCGCGCTCAAGCTTCCCTTCGGTCGCGGGCCGATCGGCAGCTCATCGGCTCCCCCGGGATTCCAGCAAGGTCCACTGCAGGGCCAGGGGGCTGGCTTCGCCGGGCGCGAGGACCGCGGCGGCCACCAGCGCCGAGGCGGGGCCGTGGGGAAGCTCGCCCTCCAGCACGACTCGCCCTTCCGCGTCGGTGAGGGCGCGGCTGCTCTTGTCGTAGTCCCGGTCCGCGCTCGTCGCTGCCATGCCGACCTCCACCCCCGCCAGGGGGGCTCCTGCCGAGTCGGTGACGGTGGCCTCTGCCCGCCAGCCCGCACCCTGGCGGGACACCTCCAGCCCCAGCAGCGGCTCCTGGCCGGGGGGGAGCACCGTTCGGGTGGCCCGCGCGAGGGTCTGTCCCCCGCAGATCGTGTCGATGGACAGGCGCTGGGGGCCGCTCACCCGGGCCAGCAGCCCCGTGCGGCCACGCAACCAGGGCCCCTCACGCACCGCGGGCACGTTCATGGCGGGTCCCCCCTCGATGGACACCTCGAAGAAGCATGGGCTCCCCACCTCAAGCGAGAGGGGCTCGATGTGAACTTCGACCTCCACCTCACGCGCCACCACGGCACCGTCAACCGGGAGCGTCAGGACAGCCTGGTTGAAGGTCTCCATCGCCGCGAGGGCCGGCCGCGGCCGTCCCCGGGTGTCCTGGAGGTCGTCCATGGCGTTGAGGCCGAACCACTCCTCTCCATCATCTCTGTCGTGGGTCAGCTCGTCCCCCGACTCGTCCAGGTTCTTCCACCAGCCATCGATCCACATGAACACCGTGCTGCCGGCGGCGCCGCTGCGCAGGGCGGCGTCGCATAGCTCTGGCAGCGCCTGTGCCTGCTCCTCCTCCGTGGCTCCCCCGGGCTCGTCAGGACCCGGCAGGTTGGGCGCTACGCTCACGCCCAGCTCGGTGACCAGCAGCGGGCGGTCCTGGGCGAGCTCCTTCCAGATCCGCACCAGGCCGGCATAGCCGATCGCGTCCACCAGGACCTGTGGGCGGAAGGGGTAGAGGTTGGCGGCCACCAGATCCAGGCTGGGCTCAGAGAGGAACTCGAGGCCAGGCCAGCTCGAGAACGCCACCGGCACTCCCGGATCCACCTCGCGAACGACGGCGGCCACCTCCCGCAGGAGCGCGCGGGTCTCGTCCACGCCGACGGCGCGCACGTGGGCAGGCTCGGGCTCGTTCATGACCAGGTAGGCGAGGATGGCGCGGCTGCCCTGGGAAGCAGTGACCAGCTCCCGCACCTTGGTCCTGGCCTCGCCGCGGAAGGTGGGATCGCCGAAGTCGCCGGCCGGGTCCACCCAGATCCCCTGGAGCACCATGAGATCCTGGCGCTCGGCCATCGCCAGCTCGTCCCGAGAGAGGGACTCCCACGTGCGGATGGTGTTGAAGCCCGCGGCCCGGATGCGCTCGAGGTCGTCTTCGAGCAACCCGCGGGCGCTGTCCACCGCCCAGGGCAGCTCACCGGGGCGGGCGGGATCGTAGCCCACGGCCTTGACCAGGAACTTCTCTCCCCCCCGGTAGAACCACCCGTCATGCACCTCCACCCGCAACCGGGGCGCGTCACCCAGGCCGCTGTAGCGGCGCACGGCCCACACGGTGGTGCCCACGTAGGCGGCGAGCACGATTCCGATCATGGCGAGGCGCTGGAGCCGGCGAGCGCGGGTCGGGAGCTGCAGTCTCATGGTCAGAGCAGTCTCATGATCAGATGAGGCCCGTTCGCACGGCCAGGAAGGAGCCGGTCTCTACCTCGATCTCCCGGCCCGGCAGCGCCTCAGGGGGGGGGCCATCCGGCGCCAGGGCCATGTCCGCCAGCAGTCGGGGCACGGCGGTCTGGAAGAAGCAGCGGTCGAGGGCGTCTCGCTCCCGAGGGTGGAGACTATCGAGGGCCAGCTTGACCACCCGATCGGTCGCGCCGCGCCGCGGCTCGGCGATGGCGAGCACCCGGCCTCCCACCAGGCGCCCGATGCCCAGGGGGGTGAGATCCAGATCCAGGGTCTGCCCGGCGGTGAGCCCCCGGGTGAGCGCTGCGGTGGCGACCCCGTAGGCCACCTCGTGGTTGAGGCGGTGTATCTCCAGCCCGGGAGAGGCCTCGAAGCAGACCTGGAAGGCAAAGGACTCGTCAGAGCCCCGGCGCTCGTAGGCATGCACCAGCGCCAGCGCGCCCGCCACCGAGAACAGCATGGCGAAGAAGGTGGTGAGCACCACGGCGCCCACGTGCTCGGGCCCCGTGAGCAGGCGCACCAGCCCCAGCCCCACCGCAGTGATGTTGAAGACGAAGAGCACCAGGGGCAGCGCGACGAGGTCCAGGGGCAGACCCGCGTTGCGCCCCTTGGGCGTGACCCGGAAGGGCAGATCCTGGTTGGACAGGAGGGTGGTGGAGGCGCGCACAAAGAGCGCGACGCTCAGGAGCTTGAAGCACTCGCTCAGGAACAGACGCGCGTAGGGCGCGGCGAGCAGCTTGTAGATGATCAGGTCGAAGACGATGTGGGCCACGAACAGGGGAAAGCCCACCACCGGGTCCACCGCGATGGGGCTCATCCCCCACAGCAGGTAGATGGCAGGGGCCAGGTAGAAGATGACGTGCTGATAGGCCGCCAGGTATCCGCCCAGGGAGTTCATGTAGGCGACGCGCTGCCAGAAGCTCAGGCCCGGCTTCGTGAGGGGGTTCTCCCGCCGCAGGAGCTGCATCGAGCCCTGGGCCCAGCGCAGTCGCTGGCGACAGTAGGCCAGCGGCGTGTCGGGAGCCAGCAGGAAACCCAGCGCCTGATCGACGTACACTGAGCGGTAGCCCGCGGCGTGCAGGCGCATGGAGGTGTGGATGTCCTCTGTGATGCTGCCCGTGGCGAAGCCTCCGACCTCATCCAGCGCGGAGCGGCGCAGCAGGGCGCCTGTGCCGACGAAGAAGGCGGCGTTCAGCCGGGAGGCGCCCGGCTGCATCAGGTGGTGGAAGATCGCGGCCTCGTGCCAGAGGATGCGCTTGCGACGAGACACAGCATGCTGGTAGCTGTCTACGTTGTAGTAGACCTGCGGGGTCTGGACAAGACCCACGGTGGGGTCGGCGAAGTGGGGCGCGAGACACTGCAGCGCCTGGCGACGCAGCACGTGGTCAGCGTCCAGCACCAGCACCAGCTCACCGCTGCTGTGGGCCAGGGCGTTGTTGAGGTTGCCCGCCTTGGCGTGGGAGTTGTCGGGCCGGGTCAGGTAGCCCACGCCGAGCTCTTCGGCGAGACGCCGCATCTCCTCCCGCCGGCCGTCGTCGCAGATCCAGGTCGTGTGATCCCCCGCCATGTCCCGGGCCGCGACGGCGGTGGTGCGAACCAGCTCCAGCTCTTCGTTGTAGGTGGCGATGAAGACATCGACGGTCGGAGCGTGGTCGGCGCTCTCGGGGGGCTGCGCCGCGGGGGGGCGCACCACGATCACCTTGTAGAACACAAGGGAACTCAAGATGCAGAAAGCCTCGGCGAAAAAGAACATCAGCGCGTAGACCGGCTGCTCAAGATTCAGGGTCCAGCCCAGCCGCCAGCCCACGTAGAGCACCGAGGCCAGCACGTAGATCGCAAAGAGGACGCGCCGGACGGTGGGGTGCTTGATCACGCTGCCTTCTCCGTCCGCGCTCCGACAGTCCAACGCAGGCTGGAGACCCGCCGGAGCCCGGCCACCAGCAGGGCGGAGCCGGCGGTGACGAAGAGCACGTTCAGCGCGATGGTGGGGGCGGGCCGGAGCCCCAGGCCCCGCTCCGCGATCTCGGCGAGATCGAGCAGCATGGGATGCACCAGATAGACGCCGAAGCTCGCCTGGCCCAGCCAGACCAGGGCCCGCGGCCACGCGCTGCGCCTCACCAGGGCGAACAACAGGAAGACCGCAGCGGGTCCCAGGTAGCGGGCGAGGTGCTCGGACCCGCTCAAGGGCAGCCAGGTGCCGCTCTCAGCCACCTTCAGGCCGTAGGCGGCCAGCACGCCCCCCGAGACCAGGAGCGCGCCCGCGGCCCCGCTGAGCAGTCGCGCCCGCACGCGGATGGTGGGCTCCCGGAGGGCGAACACCGCGAAGGCCAGCAGCCCGTAGCCCAGGCAGGCCGCCGCCCTGGTGCCCATCAGGACCACGTCCCGGGCCAGGGGGGAGGCCACGTGGGTGAACGCCACTCCGTCCAGGACGGGCCAGAGGCACAGGGTCACCAGCAGCAGCCCCGCCAGCCAGGGTCGTCGCAGGGCCGGGCGGAAGAGCGGGTGGAGCACCGTGAGGCAGAACAGCAGGGGGAGCAGGTGGAGGTGGTACTGAGCGCCTCCGAGCAGCAGGTAGGTCACCCAGGACGCCCCCGAGGCGAGCTCGTGCCGGTAGGCCTCGTGGTAGCCGAAGGCCAGCGCCTTGCCGTGGCGCACCACCAGGAAGGCCACGGTCCAGAACAGGTACGGCACCATCAGCCGGCGAAAGCTCCCCCGTACCACCTCTCGGTAGGACCGGCCCGCCAGGCCGCGCGCGATCAGGAAGAGAAAGCCCAGGATGAAGATCGGGTAGTCCAGCACCATCGTCAGGGAGTGCAGGAGGGCAGGAAACAGGCGCGTCTGTGGGTCGAAGGCCGGATACGGCAGCCCGGCAGGGTCGGCGCTGGCGTGGAGCGCCACGATGCCCAGGATGGCGGCCCCCAGGAGGGCGTCCACCCACTGCCGCGGAGCCCTGGGATCCCGCTCCCGCTGCGGGCTGGCAGACGATCGCTGCGGCTCGACCCCCAGCAGCCGCCGGGAGGCCACCAACGCCAGCGCGACGGCGGCCAGCGCCAGGGGCACGTGCTCGATGCGCAGCAGCAGCGCCGCGCCGAGCACCGGCTCAAGCAGCGCGGTGAGACCGGGACCCGCGACGATGCACGCGAGCACAGCCAGCGGCCAGCCCGCGAGCAGCACCACCAGGCCGCGCACCCCCACCGCGGCGAAGATCGCGAGGAGCGCTGCCAGGAGGCGCAGGCCGAAGGTGAAGGGAGCCAGGGTGGAGCCGCGACCCGGGTCCCCCGCCACGAGCAGGGTGTCGTGCGGGCGGGCGCCGGGGTCCAGGGCCGAGGTGGTCGCGAGCGCGAAGCCCGAGATGGCGTCCTGGGGCACGGTCACCCGGGCGTCCACGAGCTGCAGCCGGAAGGGCCCCGAGGGACCGCGGTAGGTGAGGGCCACGCCCACCACCTCCTCCACCGGCACCGCGCCGAGGTCCAGGCTGCGCAAGGAGCGGGAGAAGCGGACGAGGGAGGGGTCCTCCTCAACGGCGGTCAGACCCTCGAGCGCCGCCGGCTCCCCCGCAACCTCGTGGCCTACCAGGCGCACCTCCCAGGGGGGCTCGCTCGCGTCGCCCTTCACCATCGCGGGGGAGCGCGCCAGCAGCAGCTCCAGGGCAGCGTCCTGTTGGAGAAGCGTCCCCAGATCATGGCGCTGCCACCGCGTCCCCGAGAGCACCACCACCGTGTGCCCATCCGCCGCGTGCTCCCCCTCGATGGTGAAGGCTGGCAGATGCGGCACACCCGGAGCAGCGGTGGTGCTCACGTGGTAGGCGCGGTCGCCGCCGCCGACGTCCAGGGCGATGCCGTGCCAGTCCAGCGCCCGTCGGGCGTCGAGGAAGACCACCGGCGGGGCGGGCTTCGAGACCAGGCGCAGGTGTACCCTTGCGGGACCGGGCCCCAGCCGTACGGTGCGCGTCATCAGGCGGGCTTCGCCGGGCTGGAGCAGCCTGAAGTCGGCGGTCACGTCCCGCCGGGTGCCCCCGGCCAGCAGCTCGATCCGAGAGGTGTCGGCAGCGGGCCCGGGATCAGTCGAGCGCATGGCCACCCATCGCACCTGGGCGCTCCAGACCTGCTCTCGCGCAGGCAGGTGAAGCGTGCCCAGCTCACCGAGGGACTCCAGGGCCAGGGGCTCCAGGGGCAGCGAGGGCGCCAGGGGGCCGGCCCCCCCCAGCCGCAGCCGACCGTGATCCACCCGGGCGTCCCCGGCCAGCACCACCTCGGCGATGGACCGCGCGGCGAAGGCAGCTCCTCCTCCCACCAGCAGAGCCAGCACGCCCCAGCGGAGGCTCGCGCTCCGGGTGGGTGGCGCCACGGCGATGGCCGCCCGCCGCGCCAGCACCGCCAGCAGACCGCAGGACACCGCCAGCGCCAGGTAGGGGGTGGTGTTGGTCAGGGCCAGACGCAAGGCCGCCTTGATCGGCTCCTCGTACTGCAACAAGGCCACCGGATCAAGGGCCAGCAGCTCCACCAGAATCGGCAGACCCACCAGCACGAGCACACCGCGGGCGAGGCGGTCTGCGAGACCGGCTCCACCCTCAACCACCTCGCTCATCCCTCTGCCCAGCTCTCCAGGTTCTCGTCCATCCAGTGCAGGCGTCCCTGGATGAACTCCCGGATCCCCTCCACCTCGGCCTCGTAGCTCTCCACAGGACAGAGCCAGGAGGTATCACCCCACTCGAAGGTGATCTCCTCGATGGGCCAGACCTCGAAGTTCTCGTCCACGGTGTCTCCCATCACCTCCTGGTAGGTGTCGATACGCGCGAGCACGGCGTCCTCGGCGAGCGGCCCCTCTCGGAGTTCGTCCCAGCGCTCCCGCAGGCGCAGGATGAAGTCGGGATCAGAGGCCATGGCGCTGTTCATGGAGACCCGGGTGCCCACCCAGCCCTCCCAGCCGCAGTCGTAGTAGGGGTAGCCAAAGGAGAGATCGAGGTCCCAGGGCACATAGTGGAGCTTTCCATCCAGATCCTTCCACAGGTGGATGGAGAGGAAGTAGGCGTCGTTGTTCTTCGCGAACTCCTGGAGGAGCACGAAGTCCACGGCGCTGTCCATGTCCATGGTCGTCCAGATGCCGGTCTCCGGGTCGGTGGGATCGGAGCTGGTCACCGCGTCGCCCCAGGACTGAAGGGTGGCCTCGATGCCCGCCAGGGCCTGAGCGCTCACCACCTCCTCCCGCGGATAGACGAGGTTCCACTCGCCGTAGAGCCCCGTGGCCTCCATGAAGCCGGCGCCGTCATCGTTGTTCTTGACCAGGAAGCTCCCCCCGAGGTCGTCGGGATCCTCCTGGATGTCGACGCGGTCGTCGTCCCGCTTGACCCGCTCTCCCAGAAGGTAGATCCCCCGCCAGTCGCCGTTCAGCTCCAGGTCGCAGAAGACCTGCTCGGCAGCGTAGCGCTCCTCAGGCGCCAGATCTTCGCCGGAGAACGCCTGGAAGAGATCGTAGGTGAGCTTGTTGCGGAACAGGGCGCGGTCCACGTAGGCCCCGTTGAGCACCCAGTCGCTCTCTCCCCCCATGTCGTAGAAGTTGGTGGAGATCGTCTGCTCCTCCTCCCCCAGCCACAGATCGAAGGTGAGATCGGAGGAGTTGCTGTTGGCCTGGTGCACCTCCACCGACAGGATGTTCTCCCCCTCCACGAGGAGGCCGGCGTCCACCGCGGCCTCGTAGAAGGTGTTCTCGTCGCTGTTGTCGACGATCTCACCAGCCCTGGTGCCTGCGTCGATCTCGCCTTCGGGCAGATTGCTGCGCAGGATCTCCTGGCCGTTCAGATAGACCACGCCGCCGTCGTCGCGGATGAGGCCCACCGTGAGCCCGGGCCAGGCCGCGGCGTCGCGCACCGAGAACGAGAGGCGAAACCAGGTGGTGATGTGTTTGTCTTCGCTGTCGGATCCGTAGGAGATCACCGTGGCCTGATCGTCGCCGTACCCCAGCGGGGCCTCGCCCTGGTCCCAGTCGCTGTCGTCGAAGTCTCCCGAGGTCCAGTCGCTGCCCGGATCGGTGCCATGATCCCAGTAGGACCAGGTAGAACCCGAGACGACCAGACGCCTTGAGCGCTCCCGCAGCTCCACCGCGTACTGGGGCTTGGCAAAGCCCACCGAGGAGCGCCCCCGCAGCTCCACGCCAGCCAGCCCGTCGTAGAGCACGTAGCCGTCGCTCCGCTCGACCGTGAAGTCGCAGTCCACCTTGGGCTCATCGGGGATGTCCTGGTCACAGCTCAGGTACAGGTGACATAGCGGGGGTTCGCCGTTGATCCACTCCTCGGGGGTGTACTCGGTCGAGCTGGGGTTCGTGGTGCTCGCCGTATCGGTCAGGCCGCTGTGACCGCTGCCGGTCTCCCCGCTGGTCTCGATGTCGCCTTCTACGCTGCCCTCGACGCCCCGCTGCGTGCAGGCCAGAAGCCCCAGGCTCAGGATGCAGAGGGTGCGAGACATGGGCACACGGTAGCGCAGGTCACTGGGCTATCACAGCGCGGTGCGGTCACAGCCTGGGTCCTCTACCCACTCGCCGCCGGTCGGTCATCATGGTGGAAGTTGATTCTGGTGCTTCCGCGGTCCAGCGGTCAATCGGCGGCCCGGCTTCACGGTCAAGTGGAGCCATGGTTTCGCGGTCGGGTCGCTTCGCTCAGGGCTCCACGGTCGCTTCGCCAACCGCGGTCTACGACTGCTCCACAGCGGGAACGAGTGTCAGAGCCGGACTGTGGCCGTTCACCAGCACGCAAGCCGCTTGACCCACTGGTGATTCGCCTGTCGCAACACCGACGGTGAAGGCGGCGCTCAGTACTTCCATGGTCGGTGTTCAGCTACGAAGCACTGGGCTCTTCATCCACCGCAACATCGACGGTGAAGGCGGCGCTCAGTACTTCCATGGTCGGTGTTCAGCTGCGAAGCGCTACGCGCTTCGTCTGCTGCAACACCGACGGTGAAGGCGGCGCTCCGCGCCCGCCTTCACCTATTTGTGGCGAAAAGTGATCCGCCCCTTGCCCAGGTCGTACGGGCTCACGGCCACGGTCACCCGGTCTCCCAGCACCACGCGGATACGATACCGGCGGAGCTTACCCGCCAGATGTGCATGCACGTTGGTGTTCGCTGTCGTCTTCACGAGGAAGGTCCCACCCGGGTACACTTCCTCCACCACACCATCAATTTCGATCAGATCGTCACTGGCCACGTCGGTCTCCTCAGGGCCGGGAGGGTAACGGGGTGGCCCTGCTTCCACAAGCCACGCTCGCCCTGCTCGCCTGCACCACGTCGGCGACACCGTCTGCCCCCGACGCCAGCGCGACGAGCGGCGTGACCCATCCCGGCGCTACGGAGACCGGCGCGACGGCCACCGGTTCGTCGTTCACCGAGACGACCACCTCGACCGCCTGGCCCGCGGGCGCGACCATCCTCGACGGCGTGCGGGTGGTGGACGTCGAGACCGTCCGGGAGAGCGCTGCCGTGATCCTGAACGGCGAGACCATCCACGCGGTGACCGAGGCCGGCGGTCCCTGGCCGGACGACGCGACGGTGCACGACTGGAGCGGGTTCACGGTGATCCCGGGCCTGATCGACGCCCACGTGCACCTGTTCCACGCCGGGACGACGTGGTGGGTCGGCGACACCCTGGCCGACAACCTGGCCGCGCAGCTCTCCTGGGGCGTGGTGGGGGTGGCAGATCTGGGCAGCCCCGAGGAGATCTTCACGCTGCGGGATCGGATCGCATCGGGGGAGATCGTCGGCCCGCGGATCTGGGCCACCGGCCCCTTCCTGACCACCGAGGGCTCCCACCCCTGCGAGACGACCTACGATCGGGCGCTGTGCCGCTTTGTAGACGGTGACGCTGCCGAGCAGGTGGCGGCGCTGGCCGAGGCCGACGGCTTGAAGGTGGCGCTGGCCGACGCGGACTTCACCCCCTGGCCGACCACCCGCCTCGATCTCACGGACCTGGCGGAGATCACGGCGGCCTCCGCGCAGCCGGTCCAGGCGCACATAGACGAGGAGATCGACGCCCTCGATGCCCTCGACGCTGGCGTGGACGTATTGGCCCACCCGGTCTTCGCGGCCGATCTGGACACCACCCCCGACGCGCCGGTCCACAGCACGCAGAGCGCCTTCGCGGGCACGAACGCGCTGATCTCGGGAGAGCTGCTGGCTGACGATCTCTCTGCTACGCCCGCCGCCGTGCGGGAGGCCTGGGCCTGGCTGGCGGCGCATCCGGAGACCTTCGCAGAGGGGTGGCTCGAGGAGAGCGAGCGCTGGGAGGCCCACGCCCGCGCCAACACTGCGCTGGCGATCGCCGAGGGTCGTCCGGTGCTGGCGGGCTCCGACGCCGGCTACTGGTTCGTGCCCCACGGCCTCGGGCTGCACCGCGAGCTGGCCTGGTTGGTCGAGGCGGGGATGACCCCCGTACAGGCCCTGGCCGCAGCCACCGCCGTCCCCGCGGAGATCCTGGGCTGGTCCGATCTCGGTCGCGTGGCGCCCGGGATGCGGGCCGATCTGCTGGTCGTCTCTGGTCGGGTCGACGAAGACATCACCGCAGCGCGCGCCATCGCGGCGATCTACCTGGGCGGGACCCGCTGGACGTCGGGTGATGACGCCTGGACCGAGCAGGGCGACGGGGGCTTCTGCCTGGACGATCGCGACTGCGCCGAGGGACGCTGTGACCGAGTCGATCATGTCTGCCGAGACGCCTGCGCGCCGGCGTACGACCGCGCGGGGAGCTGTGACGTCGAGACCTGGTGTGCCCCCGCCGACGGCCTCGACACCACCACCGAGGGGGTCTGCCGGCCAGGTCACGGCTGCGATCTCATCTCCCAGGACTGTGCGCCGGCCTGGTATGGCGAGGCCTGTGTGCCGGCCGACATCGACACCAACGTCTGCTGGCCGTCCGGGCCGCGGCAGGCGGGACAGACGTGCTCGTGGTCGGACCCTGAGCTGTTCTGCGAAGCCGGCGCGTGGTGCTCGTGGAACGACGGGCGCTGCTACCAGCTGTGCGAGGTCGGCGCGTCCTCGCCGGACTGTCTGCGCTGCGTGCAGCAGGAGGTCGAGGGGCTGCCGTGGTTCGGGCTATGTCTCTGAGCTCGCGCCTCCCGGGGAGTGTGCCCCGAGCGAGAGGCCCGAGCGAGAGGAGAGGAAGATGGGCATGAAGATGGATGACGCGCCGCTCATCGCGCTGTTGGCGTCGACCCTGATGGCTGGCTGCGGGAGCTGCGGGAAGTCGAGTGGGCCGAAGAGCTCCGCCAAGGCGGAGAGCACCGCCAAGACCGCCCAGGCGGCGTCCGTGAGCGGCATGGCCTACGCCGTCCAGGTCGGCTCAAAGGCGTACCTGTGGACCTCCGGACGCAACGGCGCCATCGGGCACGCGGTCGATGCGCTGTCGTGGTCCGACGACGGATTCGAGCTGGCCGACAAGGGGGGCGCCCAGGTGCTCGCGCCGGGTGGTGGTGCCTACTGGCGCTTCTCCGAGGCTCGCAGCTCGCGCACGCCCCTCAAGGAGCTGCTCACCGCCGACGCCACGGCTCCAGAGGGCCACAGCGCCGGCGTCACCGTGGGGCGGGGCGGTCAGTACCTCGTCTCGGTCTCGGCGCCGGGCACCCGGCGGGTGCGGATGGGCACCTTCCGCGAGGAGCCCGTCGCGTCGGCCTGGCTGGAGGGCGCCCTGCCGACGGGGCGCACCGCCTCGGGTCAGCTCGCCGCCGCCGATGGCTGGCCGGGTAGCGCTGAGACCGGCTGGACCCACGGGATCCCCGCGAACACCGAGGCCTTGACGCTGGCCGAGGTGAGCGCAGAAGACCTCTCCGCGGCCCTGAAGCGCATCGGAAAGCTCCGCGGCGGCGGGGTGAAGATCGCGTTCAGCGGACGGATCGACCTCGATCAGGACGGGGGACCCGAGGATCTGATCTGCGTCACCGGTGGGTCTGGTGACTACGGCTGCTTCATGGCAGCGGACTTCGACGGGGAGGCGCGCACCTACGGGCTGAACATGCCTTACAAGAAGGGAGACACCGCGGCGGAGCCGCTGGCGTTCCGCACCAGCGACGGGGTCTACGTGGTGTGGACCGGCAAGCCCGCACGGGGCGGCGACACCTCGCCGGACGTCCACCACCTGACGCGCTGGAACGGCGCAGGGTACGTCACGGAGGTCGTGCGTTGACCCCTCCGTGGGGGCCCGTCTGGGTCGAGGTACATGTCGATGACGAGCAGCTCGTCGGGCACCCGGAGCGATGGCCCCAGGCCCGGGATCTGGTAGACGCCATCGCGCGCTGCGCGGAGGAGCAGGGGGCGCGCCTGTGCTTTCGGTTCCGCGCCGACTTCTCCCGCGGGGCGACGGGCACGGGCTTTCTGCCGGGCCTGCGCGAGCGGGGGCACGAGATCGGGGTGCATGCCCACGGCCGTCGGCTCGCGGCAGCCACCCGCGCGCTGCGGGCCTGCGGCGTCGAGCCGGCGGCGGCGGTGCCGGGTCTTGTGCAGGCGGGCGCGGGCGGTCGTCGGGCGCTGCTGCGGCAGGTCGGAGCGCTGGGCATCGGTCTGGTGACCGATCACGGCCCGTGGTCCGCCTGGGCCTACGAGGGGCTGATGCCCCGAACCGAGCAGGGCATCACCGTGATGGCGCCGACCGTTCGCCCATACGACTGGGGGCTGCTGCACCGGGACGGCCGGCGGGCCGGCGTGACCGACTCCGGCATGGCGCGGCTGGCGGCGCTGGAGCGGCAGGCGCAGAGCCAGGGGGCGGCGTGGTTCGGGCTGGCGCTCCACGAGCACGATCTGTGCGCGCCGGGCAGCCTGCGCCTCGAGCCCGGTCGCCTGGACGCGCTCGGTCGTTTCCTGGACGCGCGCGTGGGGCCGGTGGCGCCGCTGGCGGAGGTCTCCGCAGCGTCTCCAGGATCACCCCCCGAGGCGCCGCCCAGGGTGAGCACGGCGGGTCCTGTGCGGCTGGCCGATCCCCGGGTGCTGGCAGCGCGGGGCTTCGGCAGGGCCCGGGATCGGCTGGTCCAGATCGCCGCGCGCCGTCCGCGTCGCATGCGGCGACCGCGCCAGGGTCCGACCCACGACTGGCTGGAGGTCGGAGGTCGCCGCGTCGCCATCCAGCGCCACGGGCCGAGCGATCCCCGAGCGCACTGCGTGCTCTGCCACGCCGGTGAGTCGGGGGGCCTGGCGACGGCGCTGGCGCCGTTCGGGCTGGCCGTCTCCGATCTGACCCGGCGGGGCTGGGCGGTGTGGCTGTACGACCGCGCGGGCACCGGGCGCAGCCCCCCCGCTGGCGATCTCCTGCCGGGCAACCCCGCGCACACCGAAGACTGGCGCGCGGTGGTCCGGCACGTACGTTCCAGTGAGGGGCGTTCTGGTGAGGACCGCTGTAGTGTGGAGCGCCCCCCCGTGGTGGCGCTGTCGTGGTCGTCGGGGATCCTCCCGGTGCTGCGCGCGGCCCGCAGCGGCGATCGTCCCGACGCCCTGGTGGACGGAGAGGCCCCGGCGGATCGCTGGAGCCTGGTGCCCCCCAGCGGCGCCAAGGCGCCGCGCTTGCGTCAGCGAGATCCCTGGGACGACGCGGCGTGGGACGGGCTGGAGGCCGTGGCGATGCTACCGACGCTCGAGCGGCCGTATGCGCGCCTGCAGGCCCACTTCGATCATGTCCACGGCGTGATGCACACCCACGCGCGGCGTCTGCAGGCGGCGGCGACCGCGGCGGGCCTGCCCTCGGCGCCCCTGGAGATCCTGCCCGGCCGCCTCCCGGGACACCCCATCGCGGTCATCGATGCGCTGGAGTGGGCTCAGGAGTCGGCGAGGGGCGCTGGATGATCAGCGTCTCGAGCGCCCCGCCGCCCCGCGCGGTGAGGGTCACCTCCGCCACGTCGCCCGGCACCTGCAGGGCGAGCACGTCTCCCGGCAGCACCTCGTCGGTGGGCAGCTCCCCGGCGGACCATGTCCAGTCCACGCCGCCGCCCAGCACGCGCATGTCGTCACGGGACAGGACGGCCAGGGCCACCGCCTGCCAGGCGTCGTCGCTTTCGTTGACCCAGCTGTGCAGCGTGATGTCGTCGATGTCGTCCGAGGTCAGCGCGATCAGCTCGGGGCCGTCCAGCGCCACCCCCGCGTAGTCGGCCAGCACCGCGCCGATCTCTCCCGGGGCGCCGTCGTGGGTGATCACCCGACCGGGGCCGTCGCCGGGCTGCCACAGCGACACCGCGTCGGTGGGGGTGAGCGCGAGCTGCTCCGGGTTCCAGCCCAGCGCGCGCCCGTCGGTGTCGACCAGGCCCAGCTCCAGCGGGACCTCCGCGCCGATCACGAGACCCAGCCGCGTCGGAGTCGTCGCGGGCACGTCGAACAGCACGTCCAGTGTGGGCCGCACGCTCATCCGACGGGCCTCGGCGAAGTCTATGCGGAACCAGTCCCGGGTCTCCCCGTCGAACAGCACCGTGGCCCGTCCGTCCATGGGCGCGGTGAAGTGCAGCTGGTGTGCTTCGGCGGTCGCGTTCAGGTCGTCTCGTTTGAGAATCGACCCGGTGACGAGCGGGGGCTCCTCCTTCTCGGGGTCGCTCAGATCGGTCGCTGCGGTGAGGGTCGCCGCCGTCCCTGCCGCCATGGGGTGCGCGGGGGTCCACGCGGCGCCCGGGGCGCCGCGGAGGTTGGAGACGAAGCCGATCCGCTCCAGCTCACCGGTGAAGTCGTGGCAGCCGAGGAGGACGGTGAGGGTGATGGGGAGGAGGGTCATCGCGGGCTCCGGGCGGGGTGGACGTTGAAGGTAGGTCACGCAGGCGGAGGGAAGATGGTCGCGATGTGAAAGACAGATGAATCCGGTGTTTGTTCACCCGGTTCTTCTTCACTCGGTGTTTCTTCACTCGGTGTTTCTTCACTCTGGGGGAGCGTGCAGGAACAGATCGACCAGCGCCGGACGCGCGCGCTCCAGCACGGGGTCCAGGGTGCCGTTGCGGGTCAGCCGCACCCAGCGGCTGTGGATCGCCGCGAACGCAGCAGCGGTGACCTGCCCCTCGTCGTTCGTCTCGGCGGCGCGACGCGCCACCTCCACGTTCAGCAGCGAGAGCCCCAGCCCGGCCGCGACGCTGCCCTGGGTCCGGAAGTTCCTGGACAGCAGCTCGCCGCGGAGCAGCAGCCCGACGTAGCGCTGCGCGCCATCGTCCAGCGGCGGCCCCGGGCGGGACGCACCCCCGCTGGACAGGCCCTGCCGCGCGCGGGTGATCTGCTCCTCCATCCAGCACACCAGCCGCAGATGGCCGCTGCCTCGGCCCTCCTCCTCGGCCTGCCGAGCCGCTTGCAGCACCATGATCATCACCCGGATCATCGCGGACAGGGCGAGCCACATTCGGGGACCATTGCCCGGGGGTCCGCGGCGCTCCACCGCGGCGAACGCCGCCTGCCGGATCCGCGCGATGTGGGCAGCCGGTGGCGCGACGGTGGCGTGGATCCCCGCCCGCAGCTCGGCCTCCAGCTCTTCCCAGCGCTCTCGCGAGAGCACCACCGCCTCCGGTCGGGGGGCGCCCATGCCGGGCACCACCACCACGCGCACCGGCTGCCAGGTGGGCAGGGGGGTGGGGCGGGGCAGCTCCGCCAGCGTCGCCACCTGCTCGGTGATTGGCTGACCGCTCTCGTAGCTGGAGTGCAGCTCGGCGCAGGCCGGTCGGGCCACTGCGATCAGCGCCTCCGCCTGCCGTACGAGGAGGAAGGGGAAGATCCGGCAGAACGCCGGCTTTGCCTCTGCGCCGTACAGCCCATGGATCGCGCAGCCCATGTCGTCGCGCAGAAAGACGCAGGCGCCGGTCTCGGGGCTCTTCACCAGGAAGGCGCCGCTCGGTCGCTGTACGAACCATGGGCTGGCCGCCGCGGGGGCCCAGTCTCTCTCGACGCCCAGGGCCTGCAGACCAGCGATGATCTCCGGCTCCACCGGACCCAGCACGAAGTCGTGGCAGCATTTCCCGCAGCGCTGGCACGACCAGCGCCCCTCCGCGGGGACCCGGATCTCGGTCATGGTGTGCTCCCCGGCTCGGCGGGCTGGACAGGCTCTATAGCGAACAGCGTCCAGCCCGGCGCGCGGGCCACGCGCCGCAGCCCCGGGATCTCGGTACCCTCCAGCAGCGGCAGCAGGCCGGGGTAGGTGCGGCGCACCCGGGAGTGGTCCACCGCGAGGTGCCGAAATCCCGAAGACGCGGCCAGCGCCGCGGC
The DNA here is from genome assembly GCA_964464515.1 of uncultured Enterobacterales bacterium. Classification (GTDB taxonomy): domain Bacteria; phylum Myxococcota_A; class UBA796; order UBA796; family UBA2385; genus CAYXGP01. Next base: position 19,507 of record CAYXGP010000062.1, on the reverse strand, counting down.
AGTGATCGCGTGGGGGTTGGCGGCGATCGCGCGGACGGGGATGGCCGGCTCCAGCCAGCCGGCGACCGGACGATGGAACCACGGGGAGGTCGACATCCAGGGGCCCGGTCTGGACGCGGCCCAGTCCGCGACGCCCCACAGCGCGCGCCGCTCGGCATCCGGCACCGACTCCGCCCGGAGATTCCACGCGAGGAGCGGCACCGCGAGCGCGAGCATCCAGCGGCGGGGCACCAGCCAGACGGCGGCCAGGCCCAGGCTGAGGGTCGCCGGGAGGACCAGCCGCGGGTTGGCGAAGAACGGCGCGATCAGCAGCAGATGGAGCCCCGACAGGCCCCCGAGCGCCCAGGCGCCAGATCGACGACGCACCAGGCCGATCGCCAGACCCATCGCGCCCAGCCGGGCCGGCCAGCTCTCCAGCGCGAGGGTCGCGGCGCTGAGCAGCCCGCGGGGCAGGCGATGGAGGGTCTCGGCCGAGAGCAGCGCGCCGCTGTGTCCCAGAGCGATGCGGAGGTTCTCGCTGGCGTCCGGCAGGGGGCTGGCGCCCGACAGCCCTGCCAGCGCCAGATGCGCGGCGATCGGCGGCGTGATCCCGCCGACGAACCGCAGCGCGCCAGCGCGGCCGCAGGCCACCGCCACCACGGCCGCGGCGCTGATCGCCTGGTAGCGTGTCTGCAGGGCCATCCCCACGAGCAGCCCGGCGATCATCGGGCGCCTTCGGGCCGCCGCGAGCGCCCCCAGGCAGAAGCTCCACGCCAGGAGATCGGTGCCCTCGGTGCTCCCCCACCGCAGCAGGGGGGCCTGGGCCAGCAGCCACAGACCGGCCAGCGGACCGAGCAGGCGGGTGGCGGCCAGGACCGCGCCTGCGCCTGCCAGCACCGACAGGACCCGCCCCGCGATCAGGACATCGCCGAGCACCGGCTGGAGCAGGCTGAGCAGCGCGGGGTAGCCCGCGGGGTACAGCGGGTGGATCAGATCTGCGCCGTCCTGCAGGCGCCGGGCGCGCTCGGCGAACGAGATGAAGTCGACGAACCGCAGGCCGGGGTGGCGGAGCGACAGCCAGCCCAGGATCAGGCAGACCGAGGCCAGACCGGTGAGGAGCAGGCCGGCGAGGAGCAGCAGACCTTCCCGGCCCTCCTGCCCCTTCCGGGACGGCGGACTACGGCTCGACACGCACGAGGTTGTCGGCCAGCTCTCCGTTGGCCCCGGAGTCGAGGAAGCCGCTGTCGTCCATGAACTGGTAGTCGCCCACCACGACGACCTCGCCGCCGTACCCGGGACGCTCGGCGGCGATCAGCAGGTTGTCGTCGTCGGCGAGCACCGCCTCGCCCTTGTTCGACTGCACCCAGCAGGGCTCCTTGAAGCGCACGCTGTCCGACAGCCCCGCAGAGATCTGGTGCTGTGAGTTGCCGTCGGCGGCGTCGATGAGCTGGTTGTCGTCCGCGCCGTCGCCGGTGAATCCCAGGGACACGCCCAGGCCGCTCAGCAGCGCGGCAGCCGGGTCGCTGCTGCAGGAGTCCCGATCGGCGAAGATCGCGACGCGCGTACCGATCTCCAGCGCGCCTGCGAGCGCAGCGATCTCCTCGTCGGTGAACGACTTCCCGCTGGCGCAGCCCGGCGCGACGAAGCCGATGAAGCGGTAGTCGCTGAGATCGTCCGGCAGGTAGTCGCGGTGGTCTGTGTTCCACCCGAACGCCGCCTTCCAGCGCTTGTCGGCCCCCTCGAACTCAGCCCGTCCGCTGGAGTAGGGCGGGCAGCCGCCGTGCGAGTAGGACAGCAGGATGCGGTCGCCGGTCGGCAGGACCGTCTCGGGCGTGGTGATCGTCGCCGTGTCGGTGCCCGAGCCCGTGGTCGTCTCGTCGTCATCGTCGTCTTCGGTGACGGTGCCGGGGTCGTCGGACTTACAGGCCCACAGCGGGGGCAGGAGGATCAGCGGGAGCGCGAGGAACCATCGGGGCGTCATCGGGCCTCCGGTGTGGGGTCTGCGGCGGGGGCTGCGGTGGGGTCTGCCAGGTCTTCCCATGGAAACGGCGCGCCGCGCGCCATGTCGCGGAGCACCTGCTCCATCTGGCGGGTGGTGAGTGTGTAGTCGCGGGCCGCGTCCGAGAACGTCACGCGCAGGATACCGTTGCGGTACTGGTGACTGGTCAACCACAGCTCTCGGCGGTCCATCCACTCGGCCAATTCTCGCAGCGACGCCGCCTGACGCTCCGGGAGGGCGTCGGGGAGGCTGGTGAGGATCTGTTCGCAGAGCTGGCTGTTCATTCGGACAGTCTACCTCGATGTTGCATCGGACGCGGCCCACCGCTACGGCCGATCGATGCGCGCTGATCTCCTCATCACCGACATCTCCTCTCTGTACACGCTCCAGAGCACCCCGGACGAGCCCCTGGGGCTGCGACGGGACACCTCGATCGCCTTCTCTGAGGGCAAGGTGTGCTGGATGGGGCCGGCTGTCCACGCGCCGGGCGCCGAGAGCGTGCTGGATGGTCGAGGACTGGTGGGGCTGCCCGGTCTGGTCGATCCCCACACGCACGCGGTCTGGGCTGGCAGCCGCGCGGGAGAGTTCGAGCGTCGGCTGGCCGGCGCGACCTATAGCGAGATTCTGGAGTCCGGCGGTGGGATCAACGCCACGGTGCAGGCCACCCGGAGGGCCTCCCGGGCCGAGCTGGCAGCGAGCTGCAGGGCGCGTCTGCGGGCCCTGCGCGCGCGCGGCGTGACCAGCGTGGAGATCAAGAGCGGCTACGGGCTGGAGCCCGACACCGAGGCGCGGATGCTCGCCGCGGCGGTAGATTGCGCAGACACGGTGCGGGTGATTCCCACGTTCCTGGGCGCCCACACGTTCCCTGGCGAGCTTCGCCACGACCGGGCGGCGTACGTCGCGCAGATCATCGAGGAGCAGATCCCACTCTGCGCGACGCTGGCCGAGGCGATCGACGTCTACTGCGATCGCGGCGCGTTCACACTGGAGGAGTCGATCGCCATCCTGGAGGCCGGGCGAGCCGCGGGGCTGAAGGTCCGCGCCCACGCCGAGCAGGTCGCCCACACCGGCATCGCCGCCGCCGCCGCGCGGCTGGGCGCCACCTGCGTCGATCACCTGGAGCGACTCGACGACGAGGGCGTGGCCGCGATGGCCGAGCACGGCACCGTCGCGGTGCTGCTGCCGGGCGCGCAGCTCTACCTGAAGGACGCCGCGCCGCCTGTGGGTGAGCTGCGCGAGGCTGGTGTTCCGCTGGCGCTGGGCACCGATCTCAACCCGGGCTCGTCGCCGGTCCACGACCCCTGGATCATCGCCACCCTGGCGTGTCTGCTCCAGGGCTTCACCGTGGTCGAGGCCATCCTGGGTTTGACCCGTAACGCCGGGCGGGCGCTGGGTCGGCCGGAGCTGGGCTGGCTGGGGGAAGGCAGTGTCGGCGATCTGGCTCTGTTCTACCCGCCCCCAGGTGAGCCGCCCACCGCTGCTGTGTTGGTTCAGCAGATGGGTGGGCGGCGGCTGGCCGCGTTGGTGCAGAGTGGTCGCTGCACCCTCCGAAGATAGGCGGGTGGTCGCCTCCTGACTCAGCGCATTCGGCGCTTCTCCTCCTGGACGCGTCGAACCTTCCGGGCGAACCGCCGCCGTCGCCTCCGCTCGCGCCAGTCCACGGCTTCGTGGGTTCGGCTCTCCAGGTGGTGGAGTTCTCGCTGGAGCTTGCGCCACGCCTTCAGTCGGCTGGCCGTCAGCTCCCCGGCGTCGATGGCGTCGAGCAGCGCGCAGCCCGGCTCGGTCTCGTGTCTGCAGTCGCGGAACCGGCAGCGGCCGAGGAGACCCTCGACGTCGCCGAACACCGCAGAGACGCCCGCGGTGGCCCAGATGCCGAATTCGCGCATCCCGGGGGTGTCGACGATCAGCGCCTGCCGACCAGGGACCGCGAACAGCTCGCGGTGGGTGGTGGTGTGCCGACCGGTGTCGTCGCGTCGCAGGACCAGGGTGGCCTGGACCTCCTCTCCGGCGATCCGGTTGAGGAGCGAGGACTTGCCGACTCCGGATGAGCCCACGAAGCCCAGGGTGAGACGCTGCTCCAGCCAGGGATCGAACGCCGCGACGCCGCGCCCGTCGAGGGCGCTGGTGCCGAAGACCTCCAGCCCCGGCATCAGCCCGCGGGCCTGCGCCAGGAACCGATCGGGCTCGTCGGACAGGTCGATCTTGTTGACCACCACGACGGGTTGGGCGCCTCCACCGATCACGGCGCTCAGATAGCGCTCGATGCGGCGGGGGTTGAACTCGTCGTTGGCCGACGTGATCAAGAAGATCACGTCGAGGTTGGCCGCGACCACCTGGGGCCGCGCGGCTCGACCGGACTGTTTGCGGATGAGGCTCGAGGTCCTATCGAAGACGTGAGCGATCCGCGGTCTGTCTCCGTGCCTGCGGAGGCCGACCCAGTCGCCCACGACGGGCAGGCCGCGGGCGTCATCGGCCGCGAAGCGGAGCTGACCGGTGCGGTCGGCGAGCTCAGGGCCGCGCTCGGTCATCACCTCCAGGCAGTCCCCGCGCTCGGCGACGACGCGGGCGGGTTCGAGGGTGTGTGTGTGATCGTCAGCGTGACTGTCGATGAGAAGCTGGAGACGTTCGCTCCAGCCGAAGCTGTGAAGTGGGTGCAATTGAGATCCTGGGGACGACGGTCACGGCCGTCCCGAGATGAGAAGAGGAAGGGATGAACCCCGGCCAGACCCCTGCTGGAGTCGGCGCCTGGTCGAGATACGAACTGTCCTGGTGAGGACTGTCCGAGTCACAACTGTTCGAGTCACATCTCTGCGTGAACGCCCCTTCTTGAAGGCAGCCGTTCTTGAAGGCAGCCGTTCTTGAGGGCAGCCGTTCTTGAGGGCAGCCGTTCTTGAGGGCAGCCGTTCTTGAGGGCAGCCGTTCTTGAGGGAGGCTCGCTGAAGCGAGTGCGTTCAGGCAGAGACACGGACCGGGGCAAGCACAGTGGTCGTCATTTTTGCCTCCAGGGTCCGGGGTGGGGGTCCGCTTCCTTCAAGCGGTGACCGCACCCTGCGCACCCGGGCTGCGGGCGTCAACCCCCGAGATAGACCCACTCCCATGAACGCCATCCGCTGGACCCCCGGCCACCTGCATCTGCTCGACCAGCGTCTCCTGCCAACCGAGGAGCGCTGGCTCGATCTCACCACCGCCGAGCAGGCCGCCGAAGCCATCCGACAGATGGTGGTCCGCGGCGCGCCGGCCATCGCGATCACCGCGGCCTACGGGATGGCGCTGGCTGTCCGCGCTGGAGCCGATCGGCAGGCCGCCGCTGCCCGTCTGCTGGCCGCCCGCCCCACGGCGGTCAATCTGCGCTGGGCTCTGGAGCGCCTGGCTCCTCTGCCCGACGAGGCGATCGAAGCCGAGGCGGTGGCCATCCACGCCGAAGACGTGGCGATCAACCAGGCGCTGGGCGCCCACGGCGCGTCGCTGCTCGAGGGCGGGGTGCTCACCATCTGCAACACGGGCGCGTTGGCCACCGGCGGGCACGGCACGGCCCTGGGCATGATCCGCAGCGCCATCGCGGTCGGCCGCGAGCTGCATGTCTACGCACTGGAGACCCGTCCCTACCTGCAGGGCGCGCGCCTCACCGCCTTCGAGTGTGTCCGCGATCACATCCCCTGCACCCTGATCACCGATGGGATGGCCGGCGCGCTGATGGCGAGCGGGCGGGTGAACGCCGCGGTGGTGGGCTGCGATCGGGTGGCGGCCAACGGCGACACCGCCAACAAGATCGGAACGCTGCAGGTGGCGATCCTGGCTGCCCACCACGGCCTGCCGTTTTATGTGGCGATGCCGACAAGCACGCTCGATCGCCGCTGCCCGTCCGGCGCGGGCATCCCCGTAGAGGAGCGGCCTGCCGAGGAGGTGCGGCGGCTTGGCGGCCACCCCATCGCGCCGGCCGAGGTGGGGGTGTGGAACCCCGCCTTCGATGTGACGCCCGCGGCGCTGATCACCGCATGGGTGACAGAGCGGGGCATCTGGAAGCCGCCGTTCCCGTTAGATAGCTGCTAGAAGACTGCTAAAGTCAATCCCAACCCACCCTGGGGATCGCCATGCCGCTCGCCATCGGAATGCCCGGCCTCCCCGAGATGGTCGTCATCCTACTCATCCTGCTGATGCTGTTCGGCGTCGGCAAGTTGCCGCAGGTGCTCAGTCAGATGGGCAAGGGGGTCAAGGCCTTCAAGGACGGCATGCGCGAGGGCGATGACTCCGTGCGCGAGGTGCGGGCGACGCTCGCCGAAGCCGAGGAGATCCCCGAGCGCGAGGGCGTGCGCACGCCTTCACGCTGACTCCTCAACACGTCTTCGATACGCGTTCTATATGCGGGCGACCTGGGCACGCGCCTGGGCGCGCAGCTCCCTGGGCAGCACGCCGGCCTCCAGCGCGAACCGGACGTCCTGCCGCAGCAGCACGGGCAGGAGCCGCCGAGTGATCGGCGCGGGGGTGTAGGGGTTGCAGGCCAGGGCCTTGCGGACGGCGTAGCGACTCGACCAGCGGCGGTGCCGCGCGATCACCTCGAGGATCTCCGGGCGGGTAGGGCGCATCGCGACGATCTTGATCACGTCGCGCTCCACCAGCCGGGGGTTCTCCAGGAGGATGGCGATGACGCGGTGATCGCGGTCGTGCAGCAGGCGGTCCAGGGTGTTGCGATCGGTGGTGCGGGCCGCCGAGCGCCGGGTGCCCAGCGGCATGTCGAGGTGCTCGTTGCCGACGAACGCCTCGTCCATCGTGGGGTTGCTGCACGCCTCGGCCCCCAGGAAGAACTGCGCGACCTCGGGCGGCCCCTGCTCGGCGGCCAGGGCGTAGGCCTCCTGGATGCGCTCGTAGGGCATCTGCCGAAAGACGTGGGGCTCTGCGGCCAGCTCCTGGAGGATCGCCCGCGCGCCGCTGAACCCCGTGGCCACCCGCCGCAGCAGCGCGGTGATGAACATCACCAGCTCCGGAGCGGACAGCGGCTGCACGCGCTCCACGACCACCGCCCGGCGCATCGAGCGCTCGGAGAGGCAGGGCAGCAGGCGCTCGAGGCGCAGCAGCTCTTCGGTGATGGGCTGAAGGCCGGTCATCCCACCCGATCGTATCCCATCCCCGACCGAGCGGACTATGATCCCCTCGGGAAACCCGTGGTGGGGAGGCCATGAAGACATGAAGAAGCCCAGCCTGCTGAAGCCTGGACTGTCGAAGTCCCCGCTGGGAATGGCGGGGATCGCCGTCTTCGCTCTGGCCCTCGTCGGCGCGACCGCCTGGGCGCTGTGGCCCGAGCCCGCGCCCGAGCCGACCGTCGACAACGACACCGGCCTCACCCGCGAGCAGACCGAGGACATGATGCGCACCATCGGCTACGTGCTGTGAGCTGAGCTGTCCCTGATCTGCCTGTGATTCCCGCCGTCGTTCATCTGCTCTCCCGCTTTCGCGGCCTCTGTGTCCCCACCCACAGCGGGGAGGCGCCGCCCTGCGACTGGAGCGCGGTCTTCGACGCAGGGCGCCACGACCGCCACCTGGTGGTGGGCTGCCTCATCCACGGCAACGAGACCGGCTCGCTGCCCGCTGCTGTGCGCGTGCTGCAGGGGCTGCGCAGCGGAGCGCTGCGGTACGGCGGTCGCTTCACGGTGTTCATCGGCAATCCCGCGGCGGTGATGGAGGGCTGCCGGTTCATCGAGGCCGATCTCAACCGTGTCTTCGGCGTACCCGGCGCCACCGCTGAGCATCGCCGCGCCGCCGAGCTCACGCCCATCCTCGACACCGCCGACCTGTTCATCGACCTCCACCAGACCATCATGCCCACGGTGCAGCCGTTCTACATCTTCGCGTGGTGCCGCCGCTCGGGGCGCTGGGCCCGCGCGCTGGGGGGCGCGGAGGTCTGGGTCACCCGCCCACCCGGCGCCTCCTTCTCGTCGGGGACGTGCTGCTCCGATGAGTACGTGCGCAGCCAGGGTCGGGCCGCAATCACGCTGGAGCTGGGCGCGCAGGGGCTCCACCCGCGAGCAGAGACGCTGGCCTACGGGGTGATCACCCGCGCGCTGGCCTTCCTCGACGACCCCTCCGGACCTCCCGACTGGGACGCCTGCCCGCCGCTGCAGCGGCTGCACACCGCCCACGCCGAGCCGTTCGTTTCTGCTGAGCTGGTGCTGCGGCCCGGCCTCACCAATTTTCAAGTGGTCTGTGAGGGGGAGCGCCTGTCCGCAGATGGCACGCCGTCGCTGCACGCGCCGTGCGACGGAGCGCTGCTGTTCCCGAAGTACCCGCGACGGGAGGACGGCCGGTATGTGGGGCCGCTGCCGCGGGAGATCTACCGGATCGTGCGGGAGCTGCCCGCGGACACGGAGTGGGCTCGGTAGAGGACGACTCGAGTGGCTCGCGATCCGCTTGACTGCGATCCGCAGGTCGCCGAGCACGCAGCGCTCAATCCAACACGTGAACGACCACCCCGCCCCGCAGTTTGGGCTCGAACCACGTGCACTTCGGCGGCATCAGCCGATCCGCGTCGGCCACCGCGAACAGCTCGCTCATGGCCGTGGGGTGCAGGTGGAACGCCACCGCGGCGTTGCCCGCGTCCACCGATCCTGACAGCGCTGTGTGCCCGCGGATCCCGCCGACGAACTTGATGCGCGTGTCCGTTCGCGGGTTCGCGATCCCCAGGAGCGGTCCCAGCACCCGGTCCTGCAGCACCGCTGCGTCCAGCCGCCCCACCGGGTCATCCTCGGGCACCACCCCCGGCCGGGCACGGAGCTCCCACCAGCGGCCCTCAAGGTAGACCGTCCATCGCCCCCGGCCTGTGGGGACCGGCTCCACGTCCGCGGTGATCTCGAAGCACTCCCCCAGCGCGGCGCGGAAGCTCTCGGGCGTGTGTCCAGAGAGATCCCTCACCACCCGGTTGTACGCCAGCACCCGAAGCTCGGTGTCGGGGAAGATGCCCGCGAGGAACCACGCGCTCGTCCCCTCTCCGTCTCGTCTCCGCGCCACCCGGCTGGCCGCCGCCGAGCGATGGTGGCCGTCGGCGATGTAGAGGGCGGGCACCTCCGCGAACGCCGCCTGGAGCGCCGCGACCTCCTGCGGATCGGAGATGACGCGGAAGGTGTGGCAGACGTCGTCGTCGGTGGTGACCTCCCACAGCGGGGGGCGCGCGAGCGCGCTCGCCCGCGCCTGCGCCACCGCTGCGTCGGCGCGGTGCGCGAGGAACACCAGGCCGGTCTGGGCCCCCAGCGCGTCGATGTGATCGGCCCGGTCGTTCTCCTTGTCCGGGCGGGTGAGCTCGTGCTTCTTGATGGTCCCGGCGTCGTACTCGTCGCAGGAGCACAGCGCGAGGAGGGCCTGCTGCTCCCGGCCGCGCCAGCGCTGCCCGTACAGGTAGAAGCAGGGCTCGGCGTCGGTGACGAGCAGCCCCTGCGCGATGAAGGCCTCGAGGCTCCGCCGCGCCTGCCCGTAGGCGGCGGGCCCGTGGATGTCCTCGCCCTCGGACAGGTCGACATCCGGTCGGGTGATCCGCAGGAAGGACTGCGGCTTGCGGGAGACGATCTCGCGCGCTTCGTCGGTCGACAGCACGTCGTAGGGCGGTGCGATGATGGCCCCGGCGAGATCTGCGGGCGGGCGGAGGCCACGGAAGGGACGGATATTGGCCACGGGAACACCTCCAGGGTTTGGTGAGCGGGGCCGGTCTATCGCCGCCAGCCGGCATCGGCAGGAGATCGCGCGCGTCGCGCGGGGGGAGTGGTCCCGTTAAGTCGCCAGAGATCCGGCGCGGAGGCTGCGGGTGATCTCGAGTCGACATGAAGAGCTACTGCTCAGCTCCAGCGGCAAGGCAGGTCTCCACTGCGGCGCTGATCTGGTTTTTCCCAACGCCCACCTGGACTTCTTCAACGCCGGGCTGCGGCGCCACACCGCCGCCGAGGACATCCTCGCGGAGCCCGAGCATCTGTGGGAGTCGCCTGCGCGCGGAAACCGCCGGCAGGGCCTCAAGGCCCACCTGGCGAGCGCCTGTCGCGGGGGCGTATTCCAGTGCTCTGATCTCCTCCTGATCGTGGGCGCCGACGATTGGCGTCGCTCACAGAAGGGCGAGCACTCGCGCTGGATCGAGCGCACCCGCACGCTGCTGCAGGATCGCTTCAACGAGTGGATCGATCGCACGGGCGTGCGCCAGCGGTTCCCCACCCGCATCCCGGGCATCGCCATCCTCGAAGACGGCGGCAGCGCGATGACGCGGCAGCCCATCGGCCTGCGGTCGGGGCAGTTCGTCACCGGGCTGCTCACGAACCTCTACACCGGCCCCACCCCCACCTCGAAGCCCCTGGTGGCGCTCCACCTGAGCATCCCCGGTGAGTGGTCCAGCTTCCGCACGATCGGGCATCTGTACTCCGACCAGGCGCTGTTCACGATCGGCAGCCACTGGCTCGACAGCTTCCACCACGCCAGCCTGTGGTCGCCGGCGCTGTACCGCCTGGGCCGCCACGACGGCGGGCGCCTCCTGCACATGCTCAGCCCCGATCCCGCGGGCCGCAACCGCCTGGTGCTCGACCCCATGACCGAGGACCACCTGGTCTTCGCGCTGCACATCGGCGGCGGACCGGCGGTGGCCTGCCTCAATCTGGAGCTGCTCGAGGAAGAGGGCATCGACGGCGCGCGCCGCCGCCCCTCCCCCGCCGACTCCGGAGGGCTCGACGAGCCCGTCGAGATCGCCCCTCACGAGGTCGATGGGCGCATCCTGACGCTCCGCGAGCGCGGGGTGCTGCTGCAGAAGGTGCACTTCTCGCAGTACATGGCCGGTTACGACATCGGCATCGGAGAGGGCGGAGAGATCGGCGCGACGGTGGTCGATCCGGTGGCTCTCGTGCAGGTCCGCGGTCGCGAGCTCCGCATCGTCGCGAGCCGTCAGGATGTCCAGGTGGACGGAGTGCTGCTGCCCAACGAGCGGCCGTTCCGCCTCGATCGCGACGTGCGCATCTCGTTCGGCAGCGTGGAGCTGGACTTCGTCGATCTGCGCGACATCCGGGTGCGCGGCTGGCCCTATGTGGGCCTCCTCCAGCGCGCCGCGGGCGCAGCGCGGTTGGTGTTCGGGCAGCGGTACAAGCTGGGCCGCGATCGTCGCTGTGCGGTGCGCCTGCCCGACGCCACGCAGAACGAGAACATCGCCTGGCGCGAAGACGTCATCACCGACGGTGCCATCCGATCCCGCAAGGGCATCATCCCGCTGTCGCGCTTCTACACCGACTCCATCATGGTCGCTTCGGAGCATGCCGAGATCGATCTCGGAGAGAGCGCGTCGCTGAAGACCCTCGCGCGCCACTGCTACGTGTACCTGCGGCGTGGGCCGGAGCTCCTGCACCTGTCGCCCACCCGCAAGGAGGCCGGTCCGCATCGGGTCGATCTGGTCTCCGGCGACGAGATCTTCATCGGCAACCACCTGTTCTCGGTGGAGTTCGCGCCGGCGGGGCCTCCCCCCGAGCCTTCGGTCTACGCCCCCACGTCGGTGACGCCGGAGGAGCTGGCGGCGGTCATCGAGGATCTCATCCCGGCCACCGCCGCGCCTGTCACAGCTTCGACAGCGGCTTCCACAGCGGCTTCCACAGCGGCTTCCACAGCGGCTTCCACAGCGGTTTCCACAGCGCCTGCGATGAGGCCGCCGCCGTCGCTCCCGCCCGACACCGATGCCTTCAACACCACCTGCGACATCGAGCTGGGCGCGGAGTCGCTCGACGCCGCCGCCGATCGCACGCTCAACCTGGTGGGGCTCGACAACCTGCACTTCGCCGACGTCCCCACCCCGCGAGACGTCAAGCCGGCGATCACCGCCGTGGTGGCGGTCGATGAGTCCGAGTGGCAGCTCGAGCTGGCGCGGCCGGCGCGCCTCACGCTGGTCGGCTGGATGGTCTCTGGCACGATGATCATCGGCAACCACGCCGACGCCGCCATCACCATCCCCGAGAACCGCTCGAAGCCGGCGCAGCGCTTCAACCGCACCGACTACGTCGAGCTGTTCGTCCGCGGTCGCCGCACCCGGCTGCGCAGCCTCTCGGCTCGCGAGGCGCGCCTGCTGGTGGACGACGCGCAGGTCGAGAGCACGAAGGAGGCCGGGGCCGTCATCGAGATCATCCGGCGCGACAGCGCGGGAGAGGAGGACTTCGAGGTGGTGCTGGAGCTCCAGCGCGTCCGAGATCTCCCCGATCCCCGCGCGCAGCTCCTCGCGCTCGACGACAGCGACCGCATGGCGCAGGCGCTGTTCACGTTCGGGCTCCCCCTCGGCAGCGCCCGGCACATCACCCTGGGCGGGATCAGCCTCTCGGCAGCCTTCGACGGCGAGCACCTGCAGATCTCCGACTACCTGGCGAGCTACCGGAAGGCCGGCAGCTTCGCGCCGTTCTTCGTCGGCGGTGGGGGGCAGGCCTACCGCACCGCCCCCGAAGACGGCCGGTCGTTCACGATCGAGGTCGGCACCCACCTCATCGCCGGAACGGCGATCTACCGCTTCGATCGCTGAGTGAGGCCCATGCCCGACCGCCCTTCGCTCGACCGCCCTCCGCCCGACCGTCCTTCGCTTCATGTCGGCGCCTGCAGCAGCCGCGGGGCCTGCCCCTCCCACGGCGGCCGCCTCCGCAACGAGGACAACTTCCTCGTGGGGCTCGGCGGGCACACCCGCGTCCTCCACGCCGAGCGCCCCATCTCACGGCCCAGCCCCGGTCGGGGCTGCCTGGTGGCGGTCGCAGACGGCATGGGAGGACACCAGTACGGGGCGCTCGCCAGCGCGACGACAGTGCTGGCGCTGGCGCGGTTCTACGATCGCGCGGACGTCTCCCACCCAGGAGAGAGCCTGCATGCGTTCGTGCTCCAGGCCCATCGTCGCCTGCGCTCGCGGGCCATCGAGCGGGGCGCCTCCAACATGGGCACCACGCTCAGCGCCGCCTGGATCATCGACGGCGTGGCGCACTGGGTTCACGTGGGAGACAGCCGGCTGTACCACCTGCGCGACGGCACCCTGGTGCAGATCAGCTGCGATCACACCCGCGCGGAGTTCGCCCGCCGCGACGCACGGCCGGTGAATTCCGGCGACGACACCGCGCTCACCCAGAACTTCCTGTTCGGCTCGCGAGGCATGGGCAACGACGCTGACATCCGCGTCGATCCGGGCACCGACACCGGCAGCATCCAGCTCCAGCCCGGCGATCGCCTGCTGCTGGCCTCTGACGGCATCCACCGGTTCATCAGCCACCTACAGCTCGCCTCCCTGCTGGTGAAGGACGACGACGCCCAGGTCTGCGCGGAGCGGCTCGTCCGACAGGGGCTTCGCCAGGGCAGCGACGACAACCTCACCGCGGTCATCGTGACCCAGCCTTAGTGCCGCGTGCGGCGGTTCCAGCCCAGGAGGGCCCATGCCCCAGAGCCTCGCCTTTGACGCCGTCGTCCGTCGCTTCCGCGACGTGGCGCCCGCCGTGGACTTCTGCTCCCTGCGGGTGGTCGACGAGCGCACGGATCTCATCTCAGTCAGCCGCGACGTGCTGGAGTCCTGTGGGCGGGAGGCCGACGTCGGCGCGATGGTGACCGTCCACCACCGTGGCGGCATCGGCTACGCCGGCACCCCCGATCTGAGCGCGAGCGGCCTCCGTCGCGCGCTGGCCACCGCGCAGCAGTGGGCCGAGGCCACCGCCGGCAACGCCGTCACTGACTTCTCAGCGGTGCAGATGCCTGCGCCGTCCGGCGAGTACGAGAGCCCCGTCACCCACCCCTGGGAGTCCCTGACGCTGGCTGAGCGGGTCGAGCTGGTCCTGTCGCTCAGCCGCGCGCTGCACCCCCACGAAGCCATCGTCGATTGGGGGGTGTCGCTGTGGAGCATCCGCTCCCAGAGCCTCTATGTTACGGCCGACGGCGGCCGGGTGATGCAGACCGAGCACATCGTCTCTCCGGACATGCATGTGGTCGCCCACAAGGACGGACGATCGCAGCGGCGGAGCTTCGGCGGGCGCGGCCTGTCCCAGCAGGGAGGCCTGGAGGTGCTCGATCGGGTGGCCTTCACCGAGCGGGGACCGCGCCTCGCGGAGGAGGCGCTGGCGCTCCTGGACGCCCCGAACTGCCCCACCGATCGCCGCTGCGTGCTGCTGGCCCCCGACCAGATGATGCTGCAGATCCACGAGTCCATCGGGCACCCCCTGGAGCTGGATCGCATCCTCGGCGATGAGCGCAATTACGCCGGTACCAGCTTCGTGACGCTGGACATGTTCGGCTCGTACCGGTACGGCAGCGAGCTGCTCGACGTCACGTTCGACCCCGGTCGCAGCGGTCAGCTCGCCAGCTACGGCTTCGACGCGGAGGGCGCGCAGGCCAGCAAGCAGTTCATCATCCGCGGCGGGGTCCTCGAGCGACCGCTGGGCAGCGTCATCAGCAGCAAGCGCGCCGGACTGGCGGGCGTGGCGAACGCGCGGGCCAGCAGCTGGAACCGTGCCCCCATCGATCGCATGGCGAACCTCAACCTGGAGGCTGGCACCTCCTCGCTGGACGAGCTGATCGCGCGGGTCGAGCGCGGGGTGCTGATGCGCACCAACACGAGCTGGTCGATCGACGACTCCCGCAACAAGTTCCAATTCGGCTGCGAGTGGGGTCAGCTCATCGAAGACGGCGCGCTGACCCACGTGGTTCGCAACCCCAACTACCGCGGCAGATCCGCGACGTTCTGGCGCAACCTGATCGGCGTCGGCGGTCCCGAGACGCTCGAGGTCAAGGGCACTCCCTACTGCGGGAAGGGTGAGCCCAACCAGATCATCCGCGTGGGCCATGCCTCACCGTTCTGCCTCTTCCGCGATGTCGCCGTCTTCGGCGGCGCGTGATCTGGAGGGAACCTCCTCGGGATGGAGCCCAACCCAATGCAGCAGACCCCCATGCAGCAGATCTTCCACAGCCTGACGGATCACGTCACGGCCAGCATGCAGGCGGGCGAGGAATTCGCGCTCCGCTTCTCCGGCGAGCGCTCGGATTTCGTCCGCTTCAACCACGCGCGCGTGCGGCAGGCCGGACAGGTCACGCAGCAGGCCCTCTCCCTGCGGCTCATCCGCGGGTCGCGGCATGCCTCGGCGGAGCTGGTCATCACCGGCGATCCCGAGCTGGATCGCGCCGCCTTGACCACCCACCTGGAGGGGCTGCGCGAGAGCCTGCCTCACCTCCCCGAAGACCCTCACATGTGTCTGGCGCGTCAGCCTGAGTCGTCTGCGCACGTCGGAGAAGACTCCCTGGTGCCCGCGCAGGAGATCATCCAGCAGATCACCGCGCAGGCGGCCGGCATGGATCTGGTCGGGATCTACGCCGGGGGTGGCATCCGTCGGGGGTTCGCGAGCTCCAGCGGGCAGCGCAACTGGTTCTCGGTCACCAATTTCAACCTCGACTACTGCCTGTGCCTGCCGGGAAACCGCGCGGTGAAGGACACCTACGCCGGCCTCGCGTGGGACCCGGAGAGCTTCGATGCGCGCCTGGACCGGGCGCGGACGCGTCTGGAGATCCTCGGTCGCCCCGCGCGGCGTCTGAAGACAGGCAGCTATCGGGTGGCGCTGTCGCCCACCGCCCTCGGCTCCATCCTGGAGGTGGTGGCAGGCTGGGGAGGCTTCTCGGCGCGGTCGCTGCAGACGCGCTCGTCGCCCCTCCAGCGGCTGCAGGACGAGGCGCGTCTCGACCCCCGCGTGACCCTGCGCGAGAACGGCGCGGCGGGTCTGCACCCCCGCTTTCAGGGGGAGGGCTTCATCCGCCCCGAGCGCATCGATCTGGTCACCGAGGGAGCGCTGGATCAGCCCCTGGTCTCGCCGCGCTCCGCCCGGGAATTCTCGCTGCAGCACAGCGGCGCCGATCGCCACGAGCGCCCGGTGTCGCTGGAGATGGCCGCTGGTAACCTCCCTGCTGGGGACGTCCTGGAGACGCTGGGGACGGGCATCGAGATCGGAAACCTGTGGTACCTCAACTTCTCCGACCTCTCCGGCGGGCGCATCACGGGGATGACGCGCTTCGCGACGTTCTGGGTCGAGGACGGACGCATCGTCGCGCCGATCGAGCCGATGCGGTTCGACGAGACGGTCTACGCGATGTTGGGTGACAAGCTGGTGGCGCTGACCGCTGAGCGGGAGCTACAGCTCAGCTCGAGCACCTACTTCCAGCGCTCCACCAGCAGCACGCGGATGCCCGGCGGGGTGATCGAGGACATGCCCTTCCCGCTCTGATCACGTTCAGCGCCCTGAGCCCGCTGTGTTCGCGGAGCGGAGCGCCGTCGGGACTTCTGCCGGGCACCACCGGCGCATGGAAGGAGATCCGACTTTGACAGGACCCGGCAGAGTGCGTATACACAGTCGTTCGCCCGGTGTACACCGGGCCGTTCTTTTCATCAGAATTTGATTCGGGCAATCGTGAGCCCTTTCCCACACGATCTCCCCCATCAACAGCATATGTCCGTCGCCCTCGACCTGGCCCGCGTGGCCGCCTCACGGGGGGAGGTGCCGGTCGGTGCGATCGTCGTACACGACGACCGTGTCATCGCCCGCGCTCACAACCTCCGCGAAGCCGAGCAAGACCCCACGGCCCACGCCGAGCTACTGGCTCTCCAGCGAGCGGCCCGGCACCTGGGCACCTGGCGTCTGACGGACTGCGTGGTGTACGCCACGCTGGAGCCCTGCGCGATGTGCGCAGGCGCGCTGGTGCTGGCGCGGGTCAGCGGCTGCGTCTTCGGCTGTCGCGATCCCAAGGGGGGCTTTCTCCGCTCGCTGGGCGATCTGGCCGACCATCCTCGGCTGAACCATCGCTTCGAGGTGCTGGAGGGTGTCTGTGCAGACGAAGCGGCGGATCTCCTGCGGGGGTTCTTCCGCGCGCGTCGCCGGAGGTGAGGGTTCACGCCTGCATGCAATGGACTGTTCTTGGAGAGGTGGCCGAGTGGACGAAGGCGGTAGATTCGAAATCTACTGAGGGTGTTCACCCTCCGCGGGTTCGAATCCCGCCCTCTCCGCCAGTCACGCCTGCTCCGCCAATCATGGTACGAGCGGCAGTGATGGTGCGAGCAGGCAATCATGGTATGAGCAGGGCCCGACGTAGCTGTCCTGGAGAGGTGACCGAGTGGACGAAGGTGCGCGACTGGAAATCGCGTGTGGGGAAACCCACCGCGGGTTCGAATCCCGCTCTCTCCGCCAGCTTCCCCACGCTCGCCTCGGCGAGCCGGGGAGAGACAGGTGCGGTGCTGGAATTGATGGTCGGAGCCCGGTGACTGCGGGTCCGTGAACCCCGCCAGGTCCGGAAGGAAGCAACGGTGTCGGTCCCCGTGGGGCATCGGGGCCTCCGGCCATCAACTCCAGCACCGCACCGCTCTTCGTTGGCTTCTTCTGCCGTTGAAATCAGAATAAAACAGACATAATCTGTCCGCTTTGGGCGCGGCCCCACGCGGGGGCGGGGTGCGCGGTTACATGAAGAGGGTACCCGCCCTGCTGCCCTGGACGCTTCATGGCTTATGTCGCCATCGCCCGCAAGTGGCGCCCCACCCTGTTCGACGACATCGCCGGGCAGAACCACGTCACGCGCACGCTGCAGAACGCGATCAAGCTGGGCCGTGTGCATCACGCGTTCCTTTTCACCGGCGCGCGTGGAGTGGGCAAGACGTCCGCTGCGCGGGTGCTGGCCCGCGCCCTCAACTGCGCAAATGGTCCGACCCCCACCCCGTGTGGGGAGTGCGCTCTCTGCACCGAGATCCTCGCCGGTGCCTCGGCAGACGTCATCGAGATCGACGGCGCCAGCAACAACTCGGTAGACGACATCCGCGATCTGCGCGAGTCCGTGCGCTACCTCCCGCAGCGCGGCAGCCACAAGATCTACATCGTCGATGAGGTCCACATGCTGTCGAAGGGGGCGTTCAATGCCCTCCTCAAGACGCTGGAGGAGCCCCCCTCCCATGTGGTGTTCATCTTCGCGACCACCGAGCCGCAGAAGATCCCCGACACCATCCTGTCGCGGGTGCAGCGGTTCGACTTCAAGCGCATCCCCATCGAGACGGTGGTCCAGCACCTCGGACGCATCTGCGCGGCCGACGGCGTCTCCATCGGGCCCGACGCTCTGAGACTGCTCGCGCGTGCAGGTGAAGGGTCGATGCGTGACTCCCAGAGCGTTCTGGATCGGGTGATCAGCTTCTGCGGCACCGAGATCACCACCGAGCAGGTCGCCGACGTCCTCGGGCTGGTCGATCGCGAGCTGCTCTACACCATGCTGGAGGGGATGGTCAACCGCGAGGCCGATCGCTGCCTCGATGCCATAGAGCGGGTCTACAATTACGGCTACGACCTCACCCAGTTCATCTCTGAGCTGCTGGAGCTGCTCCGCAACGCCACGCTCATGGGACTGTCGCCCTCCTCGCGCCGCTACCTCGACATCCCCGACAGCGAGCAATCACGCCTGGTTGAGCTCACTCGCGATCGACCCACCGAGCTGTTCGTTCGTTCATTCGACGTGATGCTGGAGGTCCATGAGCAGGTGGCGCGGGCCGCGCGTCCGCGAATGGTGCTGGAGGTGGCGGTGGCCCGATTGGTGTCGATCCGTCCGGCCCGTCCCCTCGACCAGATCGTCCGACAGATCGAAGATCTGGATCGGCGGCTGCGGCACGGCGGCGTGACGACGCGTCCCCGGCGTCGCGGAGACGGCGCGCGCGGCAGCGCGCCCCACCCAGGAGATGACGACGGAGAGCCCCCACCGGTCCGAACGCCTCGCTCGACCAACACCCGCCCCATCGAGCGTCGCCCGCGTCCGGAGCGCCCGCCGGAGCCTGTCAATTCGCTGGCTCAGCTCCCTCCGCTCACCGATGGCCCCTCGCTCACCGATGGCCCCTCGCTCACCGATGGCCCCTCGCTCACCGAGGTGCCGCCGCTCGACACGACCGATCTGGAGCCCCCGGCCCCCGATGATGCAGAGATCGAGCGCCCACCGCTCGTCCCAGCAGGCGCATCGCAGAGCGAGCGGATGGAGATCTTCCAGCGCTGGCTGGGCACCCGCGGCCCCCGGTTCGAGCTGTGGTCGATGGATTCCGCGCTGAAGTCGGCCCAGTCTCCGGTAATCCATGTGCTGTTTCCCTCCCGGTTCACGCTGAACAACGCGCGTCGGCAACAGGGCAGCCCCGCCCTACGCGTGGCTATCGAGAGCTGCTTTCCAGGCTGCAGATCCCTCGAGACGAACCTCCGACCCGAGGGCAGCGAGATCCGCACGCGGCGGGAGCTGCTGGAGATCGCCCGCAACGAGCTGATCACCCGGCTCCGGGCCGAGAACGAGACCGATCCCATCCTCACCCGACTTCGCGAGCTCACCGGCGCAGACATCACCGATGTCCTCCCGCCCGATGAGAATCCCCCGCCCCTGGAGGGCCCGTCTTGAAGCAACCCCCCGATTCTCGACGCGAATCTGTATCGCTCAACAGCGGGACACAGCTGTTCAGAGTCAGGGCTCGAAGTATCAGGCCGCTCCAAGAAAAGCATGTCCCCCCTCGACGCGGATGCCCTTGCCTGCGAG
>CAYXGP010000061.1:0-38125 GCA_964464515.1 uncultured Enterobacterales bacterium | reverse complement strand
CCAGGGGGGGGGGTAGCCGGTGCTGGTTTTCTATGTTTTCGGTAGCGGCGTTTACTTGTGGGCTTTTGTGGTTTAGGGGGCGGCCCTGGGGGGCGCGGCTTCCGAAGTGCCCGACGCCGTCGGTCGCGGCGATGTACCCCAGCCATGGACCGCCGTCGCGGCAGAACCGCCACCCGATGGCGCGGACCTGCTCCCAGGCCAGCCCTCGACGCAGGGCGTAGACCGCGATGTGCCCGAGGGCTCCGCGGGGACGGGCGCGGAACGGCGCGAGCCCGGGCTCCTCCGACCAGCCCCCGCGCAGCTCGCCGCTGGGGTGGCGGTAGCGGATCTCGTAGCCCGGCGGCCGGACATCGATCGCACCCGACAGGAGCGCTGGCACCGCGACCGTGGTGAGCGACGGGAAGACCGAGATAAGCGGCCGAGGTCGGCAGAATTCCGGCATCTGGTCGGACTCCCAGGCGGCGCGCGCCAGGCCCAGTGGAATGGCGTCGACCACCAGGAAGAGCGTCGGGATGGTCATTCTGGGCGCGCCTCCAGCCGGGCCCACAGGGGCAGGTGATCGGACAGCCCCTGCATCCCGACGCCGGTAGCCAGCACGTCGAGCGCCACCCCGTCGCCCGAGCGCAGGTAGATGCGGTCGAACCGCTGGCCGTGCAGCTCCGGGCGCCAGGTGGGCATCGGCGCGTCGTCGGCCATCGCCGCGTCCGTGAACCCCTCGGCAAGAATGCGCCGCGCGGTGCGCTGGTCGGTGTCGTGCTGGTCGTGCAGGTTGAAGTCGCCGATCAGGAGGGTGGCGCCGGGCTCGGCGGCGGCCAGCTCCAGGAGCTGATCGACCTGGGCCGCGCGGACGGCGCCGTGGCGGTGACCGGCCTGCAGGTGGGTGATCAGGACCCGGAGGTGTCCCCAGCCGCCGAGGGGGATGCGCGCGGGGAGGATCCCCTTGCCTTTGAGGCGATCCACGCTGGCGCTCCGGATGAACGAGGTCACTGGCTCGAGGATGGCGGTCGGGGCGTAGCGACCCGCCAGCGCCAGTCCGCTGTCGCGACGCTCCTCCCCCCGCCGCGCGCGCGGCAGTGTGCTCCCGCGCCACAGCTCCTGGAGCGCCACCACGTCGTGATCCTGGTCAGACAGGTGGCGGTCGATGCGCCGCAGACGACCCGGTCGGTCGCGAGACAGCGGCCAGGGTAGCCCCCAGACGTTCAGGCTGAGCACTTCGAGGGGGGACATCGACGCCTCGGTTCTTTGCCTGTTGAAGCAAGTCCCGCGCCGGTCGGAACGGAGCTTGCTCGCATCTCTCCACATGTCCATCCACACCGAGAATCCCCCCCGCGGGCTGCGCGCGCTGCTGAACCCCGCCGGGGCGCTTACTCTAGCGCGGTTTCCGCTGTCGGTGGTGTTCATCGCGGTCGCGGATCGCCTGGAGCTGGCCCTGGCGGTCTACCTGCTGGGCATCACCACCGACGTGATCGACGGGCGCGTCGCGCGGTGGACCGGCACCACGTCGCAGGCCGGCGCCGTCGCTGACGGGGTCGCCGACAAGGTGTTCCAGGGGACCGTCGCGATCTGCCTGGTGGCCGCCCGCGCGATGCCGGCGTGGTGGCTGCTCCTGTGGTTCTCGCGCGAGGTGGTGGGCGTCCTGCTCACGCCGCTTCTCTGGCTCGGTCTTCGCCGCCGACCAGAGCGGCTTCGGAAGGCCAACAGCCTGGGCAAGGCCACCACCGTGATGCTCGCGCTGGCTTGCATCGCGACCATGATCCCCGGTCCCCATCTGGCGCTGGTGCTCTCTGTGGTGACGGGTGCCCTCGGCGTGGCCACAGCCGTCAGCTACGGCCTGCGCGAGTGGCGCCCTGAGGTGGGCCATTTGCCCCGGAACCATGGGGCAACCCGCGCGACAGGTCGACGCTAGACCTGGCGGGCGGTACGCTCCATGGGTCATGACCAGTCCCCAGCCCCGCAGCGCTTCATGATCTTCTGGCTGTGGGTGCTCATCGCGCTGGCCGTCACACCAGACGAGGTCCAGGCGCGTCTCGCGGAGATCGAGCCGCTTCGCGCCATGCGCATCACGCGCAAGCCGCCGAAGATGAGCGCTGGCGAGATCCGCAAGGCAGCGAGCGGCTCCATCGTGACCGGCCTGCGGGAGTCGAGCAGCGGTCCCAGCAAGGCCTACGGCGTGGCGCTCATCAAGCTGCCGATCAGCAAGCTCTGGGCGGCCCTCAACGACGAGACCCGTCACCCTGGCTACACGGCGGTGGCCTACTCCGAGCTGATCAAGGGCTCGCCGTGTCGCAGCGGGCGCCGCGTGCTGCAGTTCCTGCCGGTGCCCATGATCGACGACAGGTGGTGGATCGGCATCTTGACGATCAACCAGAAGCTGATGACCGCCAGCGGCGGATCGGTCCGCGAGCTGTCGTGGCGGAGCTCGATCAACCCCGCAGAGATCACCACGGCTTCTGGCAAGAAGATCATCCAGAAGGCCGAACCCATCGGATTCAGCGCGGGTGGGTGGTTCCTGGTCGCGATGGATCAGCGCACCACCTACGCCGAGTACTATGTGGTCAGCGATCCCGGGGCGGGCGTGCCCAGCTCCATCGCCTCTCGCCTCGCCAAGAGCGGCGTCGCCAAGAACATTGAAGCCATCGTGCGTTTCGCGCGGGAGGGCAATCCGTCGTGCCCCATCCATTGAGCCCACTCCGCCCGCTGGTCACAGCCGGCCTGCTCCTGCTTGGCTCGGCGGCGTATGGCGCCTCCGATGACCCCCTGTTCACCTGGTTGGAGCCGCCACCCGACGAGCAGCTCGCGCAGGATGACACCTCGATCCCGCTGGGACGGGGGGCGCTGTTCGTACCCACCCTGAGCGGCTCGCTGAATGAGCCCTCCGCCCTGCTGGTCGAGGAGGACGACATCCGGGATATCCCCACCGGGGAGCGGGTGCTGCTGGAGCCCGGTCCGTATGTGGTGGTGCTCACCTCCGGCTCGCCCAGCCACGGCGTGGGCGTGGCGATGGACGTCGTCGAGGGCGAGACCACCGTGGTCCCCGTGCTGTGGGGTGGTCTGCGGATCGAGGTGACCGACGCCAAGCGCCTGCCGCATCGGGGAAGCTACGATCTCATCCGGGTGGACACCCGGGAGCCATACGGCACCGGCTTCGGCGCCGACACCCTCCAGGGCGAGTCGATCAAGACCTGGCTGCTGCCGCCCGGTCTGTACCGGATCGTTCGGCAGGGCGCGAACTACCGCAGCCTGACCAACTGGATGACCATCTACGTGCCCGAGGGCGGGCTGGTTCACCACCGGCTGGTCATGGATCCCGATACCGGCGAGTTTCTCGGGGGTGGACAGCTCATGGCCGACGACTTTGGAGTGGTGCGCCAGCGCGGTCGTCGCTGGCATCGCTCGCTGGTGGTGGGGGCCGACGGCACGTTCGTGCAGAGCGAGAACGTGGTGGGGGGCTCGGACCAGACCGTGCTCGGCGCCAACGTGTTCATCGACGGGCACCTGGCCTACAACCGCGACGCCCACCACGTCACCACGCTCATCCAGGCCGAGGCGGGCGGCTCGCAGCTCCGTCCGGTCGAGAGCGATTTCCAGCCCTGGCTGAAGTCCACCGATCGCGTGCAGGGCGATCTCCTGTACGCGTGGTACATCCGGCCGCGGGTGGGGCCCTACGTGCGGGGCGCGGGGGAGACGAAGGCCTTCTCCAGCTATGAGCTGGTCACCGAAGACACTGACTACATCCGCATCGATACAGACGGCACCGAGAGCGAGGTCATCAGCCGCGCCGCCAACAGCACGTTCGCCATCGCCGATCCATGGGCGCCGACCATCCTGCGCGAAGGCGTGGGCATCAACACCCGCATCGCCAGCACCCGCACGTTCACGCTGAGCTGGCGGGTGGGGTTCGGGCTGCGCCAGAACCTCTACGCGGGCGCGTACCAGATCGAAGATGTCGAGAGCACGCCGGAGATCGAGTACCAGGAGATCGCCTCGTTCAACCAGGAGGGGATCGAGAGCACGATCGTCGCCTCGGCGGTCATCCCGGTGATCGGCGCGGTGTACTCCACCGATCTGGAGCTGTTCGGCGACTTCGAGACGCTGGGCCAGCCCAGCATCGAGTGGCGGAACACCGTCTCGGTGCGGCTGACCCGCTATCTGTCGCTCAACTACACACTCAACATCGATCGCCTGCCCCAGGTAGACGAGGAGCCCCTGCAGGAGCAGAGCGTTCTCCTGCGGGCCTCGTGGGATCTGCTGTGAACCGGAGGACGCGATGCGACACCGACTGATCCTCCCGACGCTCGCCGCGCTGCTCAGCCTGGGCTGCGTCACCAAGAACGTCCACGAGCTGGTGGAGGTTCAGCTCGACGCCACCCGCACCGCGCTGTCTGCGCGTCAGGCGGCGTGCTTTTCACAGGCGCAGGAGCTGGAGGGGCAGATCGTCGGGCTCAGCGCCACGCTCATCGAGCGCGACGCCGCGCTGTCCGCGCTGGGACGACGGATCCTTCACCTGGAAGAGGAGCTGAACAGTCTGCAGGGCCGCCACGCCGAGATCCTGACCCTGCAGGAGGCGCCGCCGGATCCCGAGGCCGACCCCGAGGCAGAGCCGACGCAGCTCATCGCGGCCACCGCCGCGGAGATGACCGAGGCCCTCGCGCTGCGGGAGGCCGCTCGGTACGCAGACACCCAGCACACCCAGCGCGCCGAAGAGGTCCGCTCCGCGCTCGATCCGATCCTGGTCTCCGAGCGCGGTAGTCTGCACGAAGAGGACGGGCAGTTCCTCCTCCGCATCCCGGTACATATGTTGTTCGATGAGAACACGGTGCGTGTGTCACCGCGCGGCGAGGTGATCGTCGATGAGCTGGCGGGGGCCCTGCGCGCGCTGCCGGACTACGCGCTGGAGATCGGCGGACACACCGACGATCGCCCGCTACACACCGCGGCCTACCCCTCCAACTGGGAGCTCGGGTTCGCGCAGGCGGTCGGGCTGCTGCGCACGCTGGAGGGCCGGGGGATCCCGATGTCTCCGTCGGCCACGTCGTTCGCCGGCACTCGTCCCGTCGCCGACAACGAGACGCCGGAGGGTCGCAAGCGCAACCGCCGGCTGGATCTGGTGCTCACGCCGTCGCCTGATCCGGAGGTGCCGGCCGCTGATCCGCCGACGTCTCAGCGCGAGTGACTCACCGGTCGATCTCGGCTTCCCCCGCCCGGTAGTAGCTGGTGTACAGCCCGCCGACATAGACATCCCGCGCGCCGTCGGCGTAGAACAGCCGCCCGCCTTTGTACGTGGCCGGCGCCAGCCCGACGTACGCGCCGGCCTCGGCCACCATCAGCCAGGGCCCGTAGCCCAGGTAGTCCGTCACCAACGCGAGCCGGGCCTGCTGATTCAGCGTCTCCCCCAGGTCGTCGCCGGTGGTGTGTCCGCACGTACCGTCGTCGTGGCTGTATTCCCAGTCGTCGAAGGTGAACGTGACGTCGAAGACGAACACACAGTCCGGACAGTCCGTCGCGGTGACCGGGACTCCCGTGGTCTGCCACACGTAGGAGCAGCTCCAGGCCGCCCCCGGGGTATCGGCGGTGCTCTCGCGGACGTCTTCCCAGCCCACCCAGCCGGCGCCGGTCGTCGCGTCGGTGGTGGAGCTGGTCGGGGGCGCTGACGACTCCGTCGGGATCTCATCAGGGCCGAAGCGCCCTCCTTCGCCGTCCGCCCCTTGAGGCGCGGGGACTTCGCCGCAGGCGACCAGCAACAGCAGTGCGAGCATGGCTCCTCCTCCCGCCGGAACGTACACGGCCAGGATAAGCCGGTGGTCTCAGGAGTCGAGCATGCGCTACATCAGCACCCGCGGTGACGCCCCCGCGCTGGACTTCGGTGAGGTGGTCCTCGCCGGTCTGGCGACCGACGGCGGCCTGTACCTCCCCGAGCGCTGGCCTCGCCTGACGGCGGCGCAGCTCGATGGCTTTCGGGGAATGGCGTGGACCGACGTCGCGGTGGAGGTGATGGCGCCCTTCGTCACCCCGACGCTGTCTCGCGCTGAGCTGACGGAGCTGGTGGTGGCGTCGGCGGCGACGTTCACCCACCCCGACGTCACGCCGCTGTCTCAAGTGGATGAGACCACCTGGCTCCTGGAGCTGTTCCACGGGCCCACCCTGGCCTTCAAGGACGTGGCGCTCCAGCTCCTCGGGCGTCTGTTCGATCACCTGCTGCGGCAGCGGGGCGCTCGCGCGACCATCCTGGGAGCGACCTCGGGCGACACCGGCTCGGCGGCCATCGCTGGCTGTCGCGGACGCGACGCGCTGGACATCTTCATCCTGCATCCCCACGAGCGCACGTCGGCCATCCAGCGCCGGCAGATGACCACCGTCCTCGACGACAACGTCCACAACATCGCGCTGCGCGGCACCTTCGATGACTGCCAGGACACGGTCAAGGCGCTGTTCCGCGATCCGGCCTGTCGCGCGGAGCTGGGCCTGTCGGCGATCAATTCCATCAACTGGGCCCGTGTGATGGCGCAGATCGTCTACTACGTGACAGCCTGGGCGCGGCTGGGCGGCCCCGAGGCGGGCGTGACGTTCGTGGTGCCCACGGGCAACTTCGGCGACGTGTTCGCCGGGTGGTGCGCGCATCGCTGCGGCCTGCCGATCGCCCGGTTGGTGGTCGCCACCAACGAGAACGACATCCTGGCGCGCTTCTTTTCGACCGGCACCTACGCGATGGGTGGGGTCCGACCCACGCTCAGCCCGAGCATGGACATCCAGATCTCCTCGAATTTCGAGCGCCTGCTGTTCGAGATGTTCGATCGCGACCCCGCGGCGGTGACCGCCCGGATGGCGGCGCTGCGCGAGGACGGCGCCTTCGATGTTCCGGCTGATCGCCTGGCGGACGCGCAGCGGCTGTTCTGCGCTGAGCGGGTGGACGACGCGCTGACGCTGGAGACCATCGCCGCGGAGCACGCGCGGACGGGGCGGCTGCTCGATCCCCACACCGCCGTGGCGATGGCCGCTCGACGCCGTCTGCGTGTCCCCGGTCCGGTGGTGGTGCTGGCGACCGCCCATCCGGCCAAGTTCCCGGGGGCGGTTCGGCGCGCGATCGGCGCGCCGCCGCCAGCGCCGTCTGCCCTGGAGGGCCTGGAGTCGCTGCCGGAGCGGCTGGCGGTGCTGGACGTCGATCGGCGCGCGGTCGAGCGCTTCATCCGCGCGCGGGCGGTGCGGCCATGACCCGCTCTCCCGGCGCCCTCTCTCCCCTCGTCCGTCCGTCCGAGGCCCCGGACAGTCCGCTCGGTCCGGACGGCGCGCTGCGCTTCGGCATGCACCGCACGCCCTACCGGACGGTCGATCTCGATCGCGCCGCGGTGGCGGGATGGCCGGGTCCCCTGGCCCACCTGCGCCTCAAGCAGTGGCAGCACTTCATCGTGATCGCGCCCGATCTGGCCTTGAGCTTCGCGATCGTGAACGCCGCGTACACCGCCGTGGCGTGGATCCAGGTGATCGACCGGCGCACCGGTCAGCGGCAGGAGGTCCACGCCAACCTGCTGCCTCCGCGCGCTCGCCTCGCCCGCTCGCTGTGGGACGAGCGCTGCAGCGCGCGCTGGCGCAAGGGAGAGATCGACGTCCACAACCACTTGGACGGCGACGGACACCACATCCGCCTCCGCGCCGACACGCCTACGCCGTTGGAGGCCGAGCTGTCGTGTCTGCATAAACAGGTGGAACCGCTGGTGGTGATGCTGCCGGTGGGGCGCGGGCGCGGGATGTACAGTCACAAGGTCCCGCTGCCCGTCACCGGGACCGTGCGTCTCGGCGACTCCACCATCACGCTATCTGCAGACACGACCACCGCGCTGCTCGACATCCACAAGGCCCACTATCCGCGCCAGATGTTCTGGAACTGGGCGACCCTGGCCGGGTTCGACGCCGCCGGTCGGCGAGTGGCGATCAACCTCACGCGGAACGTCGTCACCGATCCCAGCTACCACGAGAACGCACTGTGGGTGGACGGCCGCGTGTCGCTCCTGGGGGCGGCGCAGTTCGACCTGAGCGGCGAGCGCTGGACCATGGGGACCGCCGACGGGCGGGTGAGTCTGCGCTTCACCTCGCAGGGGGAGCGGCGCGAAGACCTCGACCTGGGACCGCTGGCGAAGAGCTGGTTTTCGCAGCGGTATGGTCTATACGACGGGACGATTCGGACAGACGAGGGGGAGATCGCCGTCTCGGGGTGGTTCGGACTCGCCGAGGATCACCGCTCGACCTGGTGAGGCGGGTCCGCTGTCGGGGTGGGCTCCCATGTGCGGCAGGTTCCTCGAGCGCTCCGCGCAGAGCCTCGGCCAGCGCGAGGCTGAGATCGAAGTCCTCGATCGATCGCGTCGGCGAATCGACGGGCTGACGGCTCGATGGGTTTGGCAGATTGACGGGCCCGATAGAGGGGCTATGGTGCCCCGTCCGCAGAGTCCGGACCGCGTACGCCTTGGAGCCGACATGATCAACACCACCCGGGTGGACGCCGAGCGCGTCATCTTCATCGACTACGTTCTCCGCAACGGCGCCGGTGAAGAGCTGGATCGCTCGTCGCCCGAACAGCCGCTGTTCTACCTGCACGGCGCGGGCAACATCATCCCCGGTCTGGAGCGTGCGCTGGAGGGCAAGAGCGTCGGAGACACCCTCACCGCGGTGATCCCGCCCGAAGAGGCCTACGGCGTGAAGCTGGAGAACTCCGTGCAGAAGGTCCACCGTCGGGAGTTCCCGCGGGACTTCGAGATCACGGTCGGCGCGCAGCTTGCGGTGGAGGGCCCGGAGGGCGAGCCCATCCCCCTGTGGATCACCGACGTCAAGGGCGCCTGGGTCCACCTCGACCGCAACCATCCCCTGGCGGGTGAGCAGCTCCACTTCGAGGTGGAGATCACCCGGGTCCGGCTGGCCTCTCCCGAGGAGCTGGCGCACGGTCACCCCCACGGGCCCGAGGGTGGTCCCCACCACCACTGAGTCCACGGCAGCTGACGAGCGACCGTGCTGCTCCTCCAACGCTTCTACAGAGACGCTGTCCCCGGCTCGGGGCACCTGGCCGTCGAGGGTTTCCTCGTCGCGCTGCTGGGGGCGGGCTTCGCCCACTGGCTGTTCCCGGACGAGGCCACGCTGGTCCTGGTCTTCCTCACCGCCGTCGCGATGGACGACTCGATGGACCGGCTGCTGGGCTGGAACCGTCGGCTGATCTTCGAAGAGGGCTGCCCGCCGCGGCTGGCGAACCTGCGCCTGACCCGACGCACGCTGGCGCTGTTCGGCGGCGCCGCCCTGGGGTTCTCCATCCTGGCGCTGAGCCTGCCGCTGGAGATCGTCGAGGAGCTGTTCAAACACCAGATCGCCGACTACCAGGCGCAGTCCTTCTCCGCGATGGACTTCGGGCACCCGGTGTCGCTGCTCGTGCTCAACCTGTACGTCTTCCTGTTCTTCTTCGTCATCGCCATCCCCTTTCACCACGGGGGGCTGATGATCGCGGTGACCTGGAACGCCTCGGTGTGGGGGGCCACGTTCGCGGTGCTGGCCCG
This sequence comes from uncultured Enterobacterales bacterium, assembly GCA_964464515.1. Classification (GTDB taxonomy): domain Bacteria; phylum Myxococcota_A; class UBA796; order UBA796; family UBA2385; genus CAYXGP01. Next base: position 28,595 of record CAYXGP010000061.1, on the reverse strand, counting down.
GCGCTGGAGCGAGGGCGGGGGGCCGGCGCTGGCCGAGGCGTACGTGCGCGTCATCACCGCCTGCCTCCCCCACATGGCGCTCGAGGCGTACGCCTACGTGCTGGCAGGCTCCGCGGGGGTGTTCCTGGGCCGCGCGATGATGCTGCACTCGCTCTTGTCGGACGTGCTGTCCTCCGTGGCGGCGACGGTGGTGCGGATGATGGCCGTGGGGCTGGCGGTGGTGGCGGTGGCGGCGCTGTGGGAGGGCCTGCTGGCGCCCTTGCTGGTGACGCTGCTGCAGCCCTGAGTGGGGGCGCGCGGCCGGTCTGCGTCTGGGGCGTTCAGGTGAGCGACGGGCGATCCGTACACCCCGCTGCGGCCGAGCCACCCCCGCTGGGATAGGTCGCTTCAAACATGAGGGAGTACGGGCATGAATCGTCGCGTGTTGGTTCCGTTGGGTCTGGGTTTCGGGTTGGTCAGTGTGGTCATGGTGATGCAATACACCGGGCAATTCGGAGATCGCTCCGCTACGGGTCGCGCCGCAGGCTCGGGCGGACTCGGCGCTGGCTGCGTGGGAACCGAAGAAGCACCCTCGAACATCGTCGAGGGGCCCGCTCCGGAGGAGGTCACCCCCAGCGCCGGGCCGGAAGACCCGAACATCGACGTCATCGAGGGTCAGTACATCCTCCGGCTGGTCGATCAGACCTCCGACGGCGTGGAGATCTCCCCGGATGGTCAGCTCCGCACCGGGATCCCCGCGCTGGACGACACGCTGGTCCGCATCAAGGTGCAGGACGTCCGCCCCCTGGTCGATTCGGAGCGCCTGCCGTCAGCCGGACCGCTGGATGATCTGCTCGTCTTCGAGAGCGACGCCGATCCTGCCGAGGTGACCGACGCCCTGTTCGCCGAGGACGAGGTCGAGTGGGTCGAGCCGATGGTCGCCCTGCGGACCTTCGCGATCCCCAACGATCGCTACTTCTCCTACCAGTGGCACCTCCCGCTGATCGGCGCCACCGACGCCTGGGACACCGCCGACGGCTCCGGCGCCGTGGTGGCAGTGGTCGACTCCGGGGTCTCCGAGGGAGACGACGGCTTCGGCAACCTGCTGCCCGGCAAGGACTTCGTGGACGACGACGACGATCCGGCCGATGAGAACGGGCACGGCACCCACGTGGCCGGCACCATCGCTCAGGCGACCAACAACAACGTGGGCGTGGCCGGCGTCGCGCCGGGCGCGGCCATCCTCCCGGTGCGCGTCATGGACGCCAACGGCTCCGGGACCTCGGCCGACGTGGCCGCGGGGATCGTGTGGGCCGTCGACAACGGCGCCCACATCATCAACCTCAGCCTGGGCAGCGGCAGCGCCTCGCAGGCGATCTCCGATGCCTGTCTGTACGCCGCGCAGGCGGGTGTGCTGCTGGTCGCCGCCACCGGCAACGACGGGTACACCGAGTTCATCTCGTACCCCGCCGCGTTCGACACCACAGTGGCGGTAGGCGCCACCGATCTCAACGGCGATGTCTCCTACTACAGCAACCAGGGCGATGAGATCGACATCGCGGCGCCGGGCGGTGATCTGACGGCTGATCTGGACGGCGACGGCTACGCCGACGGCGTGCTGCAGGAGACCCGGTCCGATGGTCGCTGGGGCTACGTCTTCAACCAGGGCACGTCCATGGCCACCCCGCACGTGGCGGGCGCGGCGGCGCTGGTCTACAGCGCGGGGATCACCGACGCCGATGACATGCGCTCCGCGCTCCTCGAGACCGCTGAAGACGTCGGCGCCCCGGGCGAGGACTCGCAGTACGGCCTGGGACTGCTCGACGCCGCGGCGGCGGTGACCTGGACCCCCTCTGAGGAGGAAGCCGAGCTGAGCATCATCTTCGTTCGCTCGAACACGCTGGGGCCGGGCCGGGCAGTCCTGCGGTGGACGAGCAGCGCTCCCGCCTCTTCGGAGGTGCTGGATCGCGACGGCGTGGCGGTGTTCACCGACCAGAGCGAGAACGTCAACCACCACGCCGTCGTTCGGGGTCCGCGCGGCAACAAGGCGGAATTCACCGTGCGGGTCACGGACGCGTCGGGAGCGACGGCGGAGGAGATCGTCTCAGTGCGGTTCTGATCGCGCGGGCTGCACCTGTGAAAAGTGCACGTGCGGGTGGGTCGTCAGCGCCGGATAGGCGGCCACCCAGCGCGCCTCCTGCGCCACGCAGGTGTCGTAGGCCGCGCGCGGTATCGTCGTGATCCGTGGGCGGGGGTGACCGGGGAGGTGACAGGCGATGAGCAGGTCATCTCCAGTCAGCTCAAGCAGGTAGAGCGCGGGATCTGCGATCCGCCGCAGCGCCGGTGAGCGCAGGATCAGCCCGATCTTCAGGGCCTCCAGCGCGCGGTCGTCGAGTCCGTGCAGACCGCACAGCACCTTCTCGCGCAGCGCCTCCGCGCCGAAGACCACGCGCGCCCGCAGGTTCGCCCCCGGCCCGGGATCGGCCGACTCCGCGCGCAGCTCGGAGAGCGCCGTGGAGATGGCCTGCGCCAGGGCGTCGGCCTGGGACCGCCGGGTAGAGGGGAACGCGCCGATGAACCAGCCGTGCGCCGCGTCGATGTACAGCAGCTCCCGCTCGACGCCGAAGTCCACGGCGCATCTCGTGCAGACCGTCCGCATGAAGCGGCCCCGGGCGATGGCTTGACGCACGGCGGGGGTCCGGGCGACATCGACCAACGTAGGCAGATCGAGCGGCTGTGGGTGATCGCAGGCGGGGCAGGCGATGGTCTCGGGCATGGTCGCTGTTTCCGGGCCGGAGGAACTCGGAGCGTATACCCTCCCGGAAGCGGAGGTCTGCCATGCCGATCGTCAGTCTGCTCCTCTCCGTCGCGCCGGCCTCGGATCCGGACAGCCCGCATCCCCATCAGGGGGGGATCTCGCCGATCACCATGGCGCCGACGCCTGGCGTCACGGGGATGGCGCGGGGGGTGACCTCCGGAAAGCGGGCTCGATAGTCGGCCAGGACGTCCTGGGTGTAGCGCTCGGTCTGCCCGGATCGGAGCAGGTGCAGCGTGCAGCCGCCGAAGCCTCCGCCCATCATCCGTCCGCCGAAGGCTGCCGGGTGGGCCTGCGCTGCCCGGGCGAGGTGGTCCAGCTCGGGGCAGCTCACGCGGTAGTCTCTGGACAGGCTGTCGTGGGCCGCGCACATCAGCGCTCCCAGGCACGCGGCGTCTCTGGCGCGGACGGCCGCGACGGCTCGCCGGACCCGCTCGTTCTCGCGGAAGACGTGGCGCAGGAGGGGGGCCCACTCTGCGGTCTCTCCCTCCAGATCGCTCAGGGTGAGCTCCTGTCGGCCGGTCTTCTCACGCAGCGCGCGCCAGCCTTCCGCGCAGGACTCGACCCGCTCTGAGAAAGCGCTGCCGGCCAGCGTGCGCCGAATCCCCGTGTGGATCACCAGCCACTCAGCGTCCAGATCGGCCGGGATCGGGGTGACCCGCTCCGCGTCGGGGCTGTCCGCCGAGCAGTCCAGCAGCAGCAGGTGGCCAGCGCGGCCCAACAGGCTGGCTGTGGGGTCGAGGAGTCCGCAGGCCACGCCCAGGCTGTCAGCCTCGATCTCGGTGCACAGGGCGGGGAGGTAGCCGTCCTGCAGTGTCGCCCCCGACAGCGCCCGCAGCGCGGTCAGCCAGGCGATCATCAGGGCGGCCGATGATGACAGCCCGGCGCCGATGGGCAGATCGCCGCCGAACACCGCGTCGAATCCTCCGGGGATCTCCGCCTCCCGGGCGAAGACCGCCAAGCAGCCGGCCATGAGCTTCTGCCAGTCCGGTGCGTCGCCCGCGAGCGGCGCGGTGGGGTGTGCCAGACGCAGCTCATCGCCCTGATCGACGCTGGTGATGTAGACGCGGCTGTCGTCGCGCGGGGCAAGCGCCACCGTCACGCCGAGCTGGATGGCGAACGGCAGCACCAGGCCCTGGTTGTAGTCGGTGTGGCCGCCGATCACGTTGACGCGACCCGGCGCCTGGGACACCAGGAGCGGCGGCCGGCCGTGGGTGGCCTCGAACGCCGCGCGGATCCGGTCGGTGATCACGGTATGGCGCTGTGTCGGACGCGCTGCCAGCCGTCCTCGCCCCGCACGACCTCCTCGGTGGGCCAGTAGATCAGGTCCAGCTCGACGGTGTCGAGGTGGCGGCGGCCCCGGGTGTCCACCGACTCCACGCGCAGGGTGTCGCGATCGGCGCGATCGGCCATCTGCGCCAGGAAGGCATCCAGATCGGCGACCGGTTGCTCATCCACCGCGATGATCGCGCGCCGTGCGCCCAGGTCGCTGCGGGAGAACGGGCTGCCGTAGAAGTACAGCGAGGCGTAGACCCCCTCAGAGGGTATCCCTCCGGCCAGACGCGCGGCGCGGTGGGGCTCCTGCAGCACCGCGCCGGCCCACAGCACGAACCGATCGGTGCCGTCGCCGCTCAGGGGCTCGGTCTCGACCGTGACCTCCACCGTCTCGGCGCCGCGGCCCAGGGTGAGCACGGCGGACGCCGTGTGGTGGGTGGCTCGCTCGACGTCGGCCATCGTCGCCACCGGTCGGCCGCCCACCCCCAGCAGGAGATCGCCCTCGCGCACCAGCTCAGATGCGGGGCTACCGGCCACCCGGCGCATCACCATCAGCACCTGGTGCCGGCCGTCCCCGGCTTCGGACAGGAGCGCCGCCCAGTCGTCGGAGAGCCCTCGTCGTCGCGCGTCGGCCAGGGGCACGTAGGCCAGCTCCAGCCCCAGGTCGTACACGGGCGCGCCGGTGCGGGCGCGCTCCACCGCCGCGGTGATCACCTCGGCGGGAAGCCCGGCCCAGAAGGCGCTGTTGTCGTCTCCCTCGCGGTAGGCGAACGAGGCCCACAGCGCCGCCACCTGGCCCTTCTTGTCGGCCAGCACCCCACCGCGCAGAGAGGGGGCCGACGCGGACGACACCAGCAGATCCACGTTGGTCTCGCGGTAGCGGGGCGCTCCGCCCGCCGGCAGGTCGGGGGCATCGCGCATGGGCACGGCGGCCTCGGTGAAGCCGATCGCGCCGTCCTCTTGCAGGCCCACCAGCCACAGGCGGTCGCCCGGCTCGGCCGGCTCGGCCACGAACGCTGCGGAGCGCGCTGGGGTGTCACCGATGGCGGCCGGATCGTAGGAGACCACCGCGACGTTGTGGATGGGATCGAGGTAGCGCACCTGGCCGGGCACCTCTACCTGTCCGCCGAACCCGATCCGCACCTCGCCGACCCGCACCGGCACCGTGTCGCGATCGACCACCACCAGCCCCTCCGCGGCGTCGACGATCAGGCCGGTGCCGCGGTACCGCTCGGCGTAGACCCCGTCCACCTGGAAGGGGATGCGGAAGTGGACGTCCACCAGCGACGGCGCCAGGACGCGCTTGGGCTTGGGGCCGTCTGTCGGGATGGTGGCGGTGGCGGGCGCCAGCGCGCTGGCGGCGGGCGGCGGGTCGCTCTCGGTGCAGGGCCACGCGCCGTCGGTGTCGTCGCGTACGCAGTGGCGCATCGGAAACCAGCTCCGGTCCATGAAGATCACGTGTACGCGGCTGCGGTGGGGCGTTCGGGGGTGGAACGTGCGCACCAGCGCTGCTTCGCCATCGGGGAGATCTGCCAGCAGACGCTCGGCGTCGGCCACACGGGGAGTGGGCTGCCCGGCGATCTCGGTGATCACGTCGCCCCGGGCGATGCCAGCCGGCTCGAAGACGAACCCCGGATCCGCGACGTACACGCCCTTCACGGGCACCCGCGTGTTGCGGGCCTGCTGGTACGACAGATCGTGCAGCACCGCGCCGCCCACCTCCAGGAAGGTGGCTGGCGTGATCGCGTGGAGGTCTCCCACGGTGATGTCCACCGAGACCGCCTCTCCGCCTCGCTCCACCTCGAGGGTGAGCGTCTGCCCCACGGCGTCGTCCAGCCGCGCCTCCAGGTCGACGAACGAGGGATCGCGATGACCAGAGACCGACACCAGCACGTCTCCCTGGCGCAGCACGCCGTCGGCGGGACCGCCGGGGACGATCTCGCGGACCACCAGCAGCCCGGTGGAGTCGGGCGCCGTGGTGCGGGCTTCGGTCGCGGTCTTCTTGCTGAGCCCCAGCCGCCGCAGCTCGTCATAGGACTCGTGGGTGAACACCGTCTGGATCGTGCCGCGGGTGACCGGCTGGCCCTGCTGGAGCAGGTCGATGGCGCGCACCACGCGGTCGAGCGGAAGGTAGAAGCTGGAGGCCGCGCGGGTCTTTCCCCCTGCGTTCAGGCCGATGACGTGGCCGTCGCGGTTGACCACCGGTGAGCCCGAGGAGCCGCCGGACGTGCCTGAGGCGGCCTGCAGGTAGAAGGTGTTGAAGTCGTTGAAGCGGCTGGAGCCGTACCTGGGCGCCGCCCGATCGAGTCGCGCCAGCGTGCCCGACAGGATCGACAGCTTCTCTCCGGCGTCGTTGCCCACCACGCGGATCTCCTCACCCACGGCAGCTCTGTCGGGTGACAGCGGCAGCGCGATCACCTCTTGGAACTCCAGCGCCGCCGGGTCGAAGCGGTACACCCCGAAGTCATGCACCGGATCGCGGTAGATCGGCTTCAGCGAGACCTCCTCGTGATCGAGGAAGACGGCCTTGGCGCGCGTGGGCCCCGGCGAGACCACGTGGCGGTTGGTGAGCAGCAGCCCCCGCTCGGCGTCCACCACGAACCCGGTGGCCTGGCTGGAGGCGTTCCAGTCGCCGTCGAACGCCCGGGTGCGATCGATCTTCACCGAGACCACCGCCTGCGCGACCCGATCGAGGGTCTGCTGCCAGTCGTCGGGCTCTGCAGCCGTGGCAGCTCTGCCTGGGATGATGGAGAGCAGGGACAGCAGCGCGAGCGACATGGGAGCCTCCGGGGCGCGGGTCTTCTATCGCGTTACCGACGTCCTCATGCTGGGTCTCATCGCTGTCTGCTCAAGCGCGGCTGTGGCTGCCACTCCCCTCGCGATCACAATCGACGACCTGCCCTGGGTAGGTCGCACCCACCTCGGCGAGAGCCGGCTTGACGCCACCCGGCGCCTCCTGGAGACACTCACCGCGCGGCAGGTGCCCGCCACGGGCTTCGTCAATTGCGACAACGCCGATCCCGGGGCGCCCATGCTGCGGGCCTGGCTGGACGCCGGTCTGGAGCTGGGCAATCACGCCGCCACCCACATGAGCCTCACCGCCAACCCGGTCTCTGCATGGCTCGAAGACGTCGCGCGCTGCGACCGCTATCTCAGGGAGCTGATCGGCGGTCCGGTGCGGTACTTCCGCTATCCCTTCCTCTACCAGGGGCAGACGCCGGAGAAGCGCGGCGCCGCCTACCGAGGCCTGGCCGACATGGGCTACACCGTGGCCCATGTCACGGCCGACAACTCGGAGTGGCGGCTTGGGTTCGCCTACTCGGATGCGCTGAAGGAAGGTGACGACACGCTACGGGAGCAGATCCGCGTAGACTACATCCAGCACGTCGTCGAGTCGGCCGAACATGCCCGGGAGGTGGCGCGCGGTAAGGTGGGACGCGACGGCGCACACGTGCTCCTGCTGCATGCCAATACGTTGGGTGCGGATCACCTGGGTGCGGCGCTGGACGCGCTTGTCGCGGCCGGCTTTGCGCTCGCTCCGCTCGACGAGGTGCTCCAGGACCCGCTCTACCATCGCGTCGATAGCTACGCGGGCACCTGGGGACAGAGCTGGCTGTACCGCTTCGCGCCGCACATCGACAGCTACCGAGACTGGGATCGACAGAGCGATCGCGCGCTGCGGGAGCGCTACGCCCAATAATCTGGAGCTCTCTCTCCGGGGCGGCCTCTATGCCTCGGGGATCCAGCGAATGCGCAGGTGATCGGGCATCCGAAACGACACCGCCTTGCCCTCCCGCTCGACGTCGTCGAGACCGCGAGGACCTGGCCCAGCCAGGTGAACAGCCGCAGCCGGGAGGCCTCCGGGGAGTCCAGCGCGGCGGTGGGCGTGATGATCACACCGGGGAGCCGCGCCAATTCGGGCGCGTAGGTGGCCAGCAGCACTCGCGCCATGTCGGTGGCGTGGCCGAACCGCTGTCCGACCTCGGTCGGTTCCTGGGCGCACGGGGCGGTCAGATCGGACATGGAGGTCGGCGCTCCGGGCGAGAGTGGGCCAGTTGAACACGGCCCGTAGTCGACGTTCAACCCAATCTGATGCGCTGATCTGCATCGCGAGCGGCCCCGGTGGCCGGTGAGCCTGAGCGGGCGGCGTGGTACATTGCCGGGCCTCTTCGCCCGGAGCCTCCCATGATCGGCCTCCTTCCTGTGTTTGCTCTCCTCGCCTGCGAGACCGCTGAGCCGCAATCTGCGCCTGATGTCGCGCCGGCCACAGAGACCGCCCCGGCGTCGACCCCCGACGCCACCCGCGCGCTCGTGCCGTCGCCGCTGGAGATCGAGGCCGCGGTCATCAAGGCGGGCATCTCCGGTGGGCTGGCCTCCGAGGTCTCCGATCGGGTGCCGAGCACCTCCGGTGACGATCCCAACGCCACCGCCGTGCGGGCGGGCGTGGCGCTCTCCGATGCGATCTTCGCCGGCAAGGACGCCCCGCCAGAGCAGCTCCTGGCGCGCCTACGGGCGATCCGGCAGGGCATGACCACCATCGGCGCCGGCGACGGATTGCTGTCGCAGATCGATGATCAGATCGCCGCCATCGAGGCCGGCTCGGCGGGCAAGCAGGAGTTCATCCAGTCCCTCGATGACATCTCCTCGATGATGGTGCCCGAGGAGGGCTGGGGGCCAAACGACAAGACCGGCCCGCTGCTCCAGGCCGGCGCCTGGCTGGAGGGCTCGCACCTGATCGCGAAGGCGGTCCTCAAGGCGCAGGATCACGGCGCGGCCAACGCCCTACTACACGAAAAGGAGGTGGTGGACTACTTCCTGAGCTACGTCCGCTCGCAGGGCTCGGAGCAGACCTCCGCCGGGGTGGTGTCCACGCTGGAGGCGGTGCTGGCTACGCTGAGCGAGATCGCGGGCAAGGAGAACATCACCCTGGAGGACGTGCGGGTGATCGAGGCGCAGACCGGTCAGGTGCTCTCGCTGCTCTGAGCTTTCGCGCCTTGTTTCGAGGTTGATCGAGCGCGGGGTCCGCGCGTGGTGCTGGTCAGCCGCCACAGCGTCAGCCCCAGCAGGGTCACGGTGCCGACGGACAGGAACGCCATCGGCTGTCCCATCCCCGCTCCGGTGAAGCCCAGGCACTCGCCCACCACGTCTGGCTTGCCAGCGGCGGCGTACTCCAGCGACACCAGACCCTCGAAGATCCAACGCATCGGGTTGCCCCAGGTGAGCGCCTGCGCGAGCGCGCCCAGCTCCCGGTACAGCTTGAGGTAGCCCGAGAGCATCAGCAGAGGCAGCAGGACCAGGGGCACCAGGCTGATCGCAGCGACCTCGGTGCGCGCCAATGACGACAGCAGCAGACCGAGTCCGATGCTACAGGCCGAGGTGGTCAACAGCAGCACCCAGGCCGGGCCGAACGTCGCCCACGACAGTCCGATCAGCGGCCACGCGATGAGCACCAGCAGCAGGACCTGCGCGGCGGCCAGCGCGAATTGCACCGTGAAGACGGCGCCGAGGTACGCCCGCACGGAGAGGCCGGACAGCCGCTCGCGGTGGAACATCGGGCGGTCGCCGACCAGCTCTCGCGCCACGTTGCTGCACCCGAACCAAAGCGCGGCGGAGCCCAGCATGAACAGCGCCGGGAGCACATCGCTGAGCACACACAGGCGCGGGAGCCCCAGCCCGAAGTCGGGCTCCTTGTCGAACAGCAGGCCGGCCAGCCCCGCGATGATCGGCGCCTGGAGGAGCTGGACCGCCAGCGTCGCGCGATCGCGGGCCTTCCGCAGCAGTCCCCGTCGGGTGAGGATCCCCAGCTCGCTCCACGCGCTGCGGCTGCGCAGCTGCGCGGAGCCGAACCCCTCCAGCGCGCTCGTCTCTTCGCGCCACGCGTCGACGTAGAGCTGCCGCGCTGTGCTCTCGTCCCAGAGGGCCTGCCAGGCTTCGGGGGTCTGCTCCCCCTCCACCACGTCGAGGATGAAGTCGGCGGGGTTTCCTGTGCGCGGTCGCTGGCTCTGCTCAGCGAGGTGATCGGAGGCCTCCGGATCAGCCGGGCCGAACCACACCAGCCGGCCCCCGCGGGCCAACAGCAGCAACCGATCGAGCATCCCGAAGACCTCGACCCGGGGCTGGTGGATGGTCAACAGGATGGTCTTTCCGCTCACGGCGAGTCGCTGCAGTATCTGCACGATCTCCAGCGCGCTGGACGCGTCGAGACCGGACGTGGGCTCGTCGAGGAAGAGCACGGCCGGATCGGTCACCAGCTCCATCGCGATGCTGACCCGTCGCCGCTGTCCACCGGAGATCCCCCGCTGCCGTGCGTCGCCGATGCGGTGGTCGGCGATCTCCGTCAGCCCCATCTGCTCGAGGATGCGATCGACCTGATTGCGGATCACCGAGCGGGGCAGATCGGACGGCAGGCGGAGCTGCGCGGTGTGCCAGATCACCTCCCCCACGGTCAGCTCGGTGTGCATGACGTCGTGCTGAGAGACCAGCCCGATGCGCTGGCGGAACTGCTCGAAGTGACCATGGAGCGGTCGCCCGTTGAGGCGCACCTGCCCGGCCGAGGGCGTGGTGCGACCGGAGAGCACGCTGAGCAGTGTGGTCTTCCCGCAGCCCGACGGGCCCATCACCGCCACCAGCTCTCCGGGGAAGGCGGTGAACGAGACGCGATCGAGCAGGCGCGCTCCGCTCGGCAGGGTGCGCTCGACGTCTGCGCAGTCCAGGCGAACCTCGGTCGGGTCCAGATCGGAGCGGCAGATGCGACCGCCGCGCAGCGACAGCAGCACCGGCCCCAGCGCGAGCTGGTCGTCCGGGGAGAGCGGCGCCTGTCGGATCTGCCGACCGCCGACGAACGTGCCGTTGCGGCTGCGCAGGTCGGTGATCTGCCAGGTGCCGCCGGAGGCGTCGATCCGCGCATGCTCCCAGGACACCTGGGGATCGTCCAGCACGAGATCCGCGTCTGGGGAGCGACCGATCAACACCGAGCCGTCTTCTGGGATGAGCACCTGGCTCGTGGTGTCGTCTTCGGAGGGGAGCAGCGCGCGCAGCCGGTCGAGCCACTCGGCGAGCTGCTCCTGGGGCACCTCCCGCCGGCCGAGGGTCAGCGCGCTCTCGGCGGTGATCTCCGCGCGCCCGGAGACCGACTCGCCGTCTACGGCCGACCCGAAGCGGCTGTTGAGATCGGTCAGCCAGAAGCGCTCTCCGCGCAGATTCAGGCGGGCGTGCTGGCGGCTGACCGACGTGTGATCGAGCACGATGTCGACGTCGGGATCCCGGCCGATCACCAGCGCGGGCGCGGCCATCCGGCTCTCAGAGAGGACCTGTCCGATGCGGACGACCCGTGCCCCGATGCGGATCAGCTCCCACAGTCCCACCTCTGCGGCCACCACCTGTCGCCCGCGGACCCACGTCCCCCGCTCGGAGCCCAGATCCATCAGCTGATAGCGCTGTCCGTGCGCCTCGATCGCCAGATGCCGTGGGGAGATGGACGCGTCGTCCAGCACGATGTCGCAGCTCTGATCCCTCCCCAGGACCATCCGCTCGCCGGTGTCCGCCAGTCCATGGAGCGTGGTCTGCGGACCGCGGGGATGCCCCGGCAGTGAGGCGGTGTGGCTCTCTGGGAGGCTCAGGGAGTCTACGCCCAGAGTGGGGTGCCGGGGTCGATCGCTCATGGGGTCGAGCCTAACTCCAGGGCTCTCTGCGTGATGTCACAGCTCGATGTGCAAGCGCGATGTGACAGCACTTCAGAGCGCGTCGATCACTTCGTACAGGAACGCCGGGCGCTGTCCCTCCTGCCAGTCGCCGGGGTACAGCGGTGCGCTCTCTTCCGGACCCAGGATGACCACCGAGAAGCCCCCCTCCGCGGTGTGGCTGGCTGGGAACGTGTAGCCATAGACCCCCGCCGCGTCGGTCTTGATGCTCTGCGAGTCCAGGCAGTCGGTGGGGGCGCTGCCCGGACCCCAGACGTCGATCACCGCGTAGCTGTGGGCCACGGTGAGGTCGGGCGACGTGCTGTAGGGCTGGACGGAGATCAGCGAGTCGCCCGTGACCGTGGTGTTCCATGTGCAATGGACCGGCAGCCCGCCGTCGCGTTCGTGCCACGAGTAGAAGTGCTCGACGCCGAGGCTGGTGTCGTGCAGCGTAGAGACGCCGGCGTCGCGCGCGTCGGTGGCGGAGCGTTCGATCTGCAGATCTTCGAGGTGCAGCCGCCCGCCCCGCAGGTACAAGCTGTACGTGTCTTCGCAGTCCAGGCTGAGATCGTCGCAGTACAGTCCGGCGTCGGCCGAGGCGTAGATGGCGATGCCGGTGCTCCCGGCCGATGCGTCGATGCGGATGTTCTCGCCAGAGTTGGCCGTCCCGTCGATACGCAAGGCCTGGTGTGCTCCGTGGGGCTCCAGGTGCAGCCCGCTGGGCGGAATGAGCGCGTAGGCGTAGTCTGTCACGGTGCCGTACTGACCGAACGACACCAGGTAGATCCCGCTGGTGTGGGTGTGGTACCGCCGCACGGCCGCCGCCGCGTAGCCCGCCTCCGACCAGTCGTTGTCGGTGATCCGCGGGCCGTTCACATAGAACTTGAGCGCTCCGGTCGCGTTGCAGTCGGCGAACGTGCTGTGCTCTGTACACTCCGGCGTCTCGTGGAACATCTGGACCAGCTCGTGTCGCGGCGAACCCCCAGCGGGATCCGCGCGGTTGTCCATCGTCCAGCGCGATGAATCGAGCCACTGGTAGCCGTAGTCGGTGGTGCTCCACAGGCTCTGCAGGTTGGCGCGGTCCGGCTCGGTCCAGGGATCGTCGTTCTGGACTGCGGCCACCGCGTCTTCATCCGTGTAGCCGTCGGGGATCTCCTGCTCTTCCAGCTCCTCGATACGCGCCTGCTGCGCGGCGACCAGGGCCTCCAATTCGGCGAGGCGGTTTTCCAGATCGGTCGCGGACGTCACCGAAGTGGTCTGCTCTGTTGGTTCGGTGGTGGTCGGAGCCTCAACAGGCTCCGGGGATCCGCAGGCCAACAAGAGCAGCATGACGCCCCCGAGGAGAAGGGGCTTTGTATGGAGGTGTCGGGTGGGTGTCGAGGTGGCTCGCTCAACGTCGAGCGGGGCGAGGTCCTGGCCCCGCCCCGCTGGGCTCAGGTGCTTCGTCGTCTACCGCGGACGGCGGTGGTCGTTGCGGCGATCGATGCGGTCCTCGGCGCGGTCGCGGCGATCCTCGCGGCGGTCGGCGATGTCTTCGCGACGGTCGGCGATGTCCTCGCGCGCATCCTCGATGTCCTCCAGCGCGTCGTAGATGTCCTCGACGAGATCGTAGAAGCCGGTGAAGCTCTGCGCGTCGATGATGTCCTCGCGGCGATCCATGATGTCCTCGCGGCGGTCCATGATGTCCTCGCGGCGGTCCATGATGTCCTCGCGGCGGTCGGCGATGTCCTCGGCGCGATCGCGGCGATCTTCGAGGCGGTCGGCCTTCATGGGGGTGGTGCCGGCGCTGACGGGAGCGGAGGAGAGGGCGAGTGCGATAAGGATGGTGTGCATGGTGTCTCCGTGGGGTTGGTACGGCCATAGACGCCGGCCTTCGCCGATCATTCGGCGGGTTCATGGAATGGGGTGCCGAGTCGAAACCATCGATCTCATCGGGGTTTTCGTAGAGAACTCACACTCCTTCACACAACCGGCGAGCACTTTGTCAAAGAGTGACAGTATGGAGAGAGAGCGCTGCATTCGACCGCCCGAGCGGCCACCCGCCCGGTTTCGCGCGTTCCGTCAATTCAACGACCCTGCCCTCGCGGTGCTGGCGCGCCAACGGCACCGGGTCGGCCCTCGCGCACGCGGGCTGTTTCCCAGCGAGCGCATGACCGATCGGATCGCGCGGGCGCTGTGCGATCACAAGGCCATCGACATCAAGGAGCTGCTGGAGTCGTTCGAGTTCCTGGCCCGCGTGCGGCGTCGCCTGCGCGGTCCCCACGTCGTCGATCTGTGCTGCGGGCACGGGCTCACCGGCCTGCTGTTCGGACTCCTGGAGCGCCGCGTCGAGCGGGTCACGCTGTTGGACCGTCGGCGTCCCGACAGCTTCTCGGCGGTGCTGACAGCGCTGTGCGAGATCGGCCCGTGGCTGGCGCCGAAGGTTCGCTATGTGGAGGCCGACCTGGCGTCGCTGACGCTGGAGCGCACAGACAGCTTGCTGGCGGTGCATGCATGCGGCCCGCGCACCGATCACTGCCTCACTGCGGCCATCGCGGTGGGTGCGCCCATCGCCGTGATGCCCTGCTGCTACACGCGGACCGCGCGAGACGCCCCCACCGCGATCCGCGTCGCCCTGGGCCGGGCGATGACCACCGACATCCATCGCACATACCGGCTGGAGCGGGCGGGCTACCAGGTGGACTGGTCGGAGATTCCGGTGGAGATCACGCCGATGAACCGCGTGATCGTGGCGTGGAATCCGCCGCGCGCTCCCGCCGATCAGTCCATGTAGCCCATCTCCTGGAGCATCTGCGCGGTCTCGTTGGAGATGCGTCGGCTGCTCTCGGCGCGGCCATGGCCGACCTCCCAGACGTCGCAGCGCCCAGCCGGCAGGGGCGCGCTCAGATCGGGGGCGCCGCCCATCTCCTCGGACAGCGTCCACGACAGGTCGGAGGTGGGCTCTCCCGATCCGCGTCGGACGAGCGCGCCGTCCTGGGACTCCAGGGTGGCGGTGAGCCCGGGTCGCTGCGTGCGCACCAGCAGCCAGTCGGGCTGCTCGGTCTCGGTCAGGTGGAGGCTCAGGGAGTCGCGCGTGGGCGAGAGGATGACCCGATCGCGGCCGTCGAGGCGCAGGGGCGCGATGTGGATGATGCTGTCGGTGAGCTTCAGCTTTATCTGGAGCGGCTGGTCTCCAGGTTGGCAGCGGATGTGCAGGCCGGGGGCGTTCTCGGAGAAGTGACGCATCAGCTGAGCCCGCAGGTGGGCCGCGCGCTCGGGCTGCTCTGCGATCAGGTTGGTCTGCTCGCCGGGATCGGCGACGATATCGTACAGGGCCTCCACCGGCAGGTGTTTCGGCACGGCCTTCCAGTCGGCGTCCCGGGTCTGCATTCCCAGGTATCCTCGCGGCCAGGTGAACAGGTACTTGTAGTCGCCGTCTGTCACCCCGCTGATGTCTGGGCCCATGTAGACGCTCTCCAGCATCAGCCCGTCCTCGGGTAGTCCCGCGCCGGTCACCGGCAGGAGGGGCCGGCCCTCCATGTTCTCGGGGATCTCCAGCCCGGCGGCGTCCAGCAGCGTGGGCGCGACGTCGAGCAGCGAGACGGGGCTGTCGACCACAACACCCGCCTGGGAGCGATCCGGGGGCCGCAGGTACATCGGGATCCGCACCAGCTCGTTGTACAGTGCGTTTCCGTGGATGATCTTGCCGTGGTCGAGGAAGGCCTCGCCGTGGTCGGCTGTCGCCAGCACCAGCGTATTGTCGAGCTGATCGACCGACTCCATCAGCTCGCCAGCGGCCCGGTCCATCCAGGCGATCTCCGCGTCGTAGACGACCTTCACCTCCTCCATCTGCTTCAGCGACTTCTGGTTGAACTGCGTGAAGATGAAGGTCTTGTCCTTCTCGGTATGCGATCCGGCGAGCCCCTCGGGCGGCGGGAAGTCGTCCGTCTGGTTCTCCCGCAGGCGGTAGGGCATGTGGGGATCGACGAAGTGCATCGTCAGCAGGAAGGGCTGCCCGTCGGGGTTCTCCTGGCGCTCGGCCAGCCACTCCCGGGCCAGCTTCACCCCGGCGTTGGCGCCGTCGTAGCTGTTGGCGCGGTAGGTCTGGTAGCGGTCGTAGCCCTGACCGAAGCCCAGCTCGGAGCCGAAGAAGTAGTTGGAGTAGAACCCCGCGGTGGCGTACCCGGCTTGCTTCAGGGCGATGACCACCGGCTCCTCGGCGGCGTCGATGCCCGCGTAGACCAGCTCGTTCTTGTGGCGCAGGCTGCTGTTGATGCGCTCGGAGTGGCGCTCGCGGGCGATGCGCGAGCCGGCGCGGTGCTGGCTGGGGTAGCGGGACGTCATCAGACTGGCGAAGCTGGGCGCGGTCCAGCCGGAGGTTGAGAACGCTCGCGAGTAGCGGATCGACGACTTCGCCAACGAATCGAGGAAGGGCGACGTGGGCCGCCGGGTGTAGCCCTCGGACGTCAGATGCTCGGCCCGCAGGGTGTCGAACAGCAGCAGCACGATGTTCGGCCGCTGGTCGTCCGGGGGGCGGGCGATGGGCACCACCCGCGGGTTTCCCCAGGCGCCGGTAGCGCTCTTGTCTTCGTGGGGGGTGTAGGTCTCGAAGATCAGCGGGCGGGCCGGTCCTGCATCGAGCGGGATCCGGGCATCCTCCCACTTCCACCCCTGCCGGGGTTCGATGCAGTGGTCGTACAGGGCGTCGCTGGTGTCGGCCCAGCGGACGCGGAAGCACAGGGTGGCCTGGGAGGGCATGTGGGGGGCGCGCCCCACGGCGAACCGCAGGCGGCTGGGCTCGGTCACCTCCAGGTTCAGCCCGAACGTGCCGGGCGTCTGTGAGAGGATGGCCGGCCGCTCATCGAGGTCGAGCATCACCTGCTTGAGTTGCTCGTGCGGTGGTGCGGTTCGAGGTGGGGTGTCGACCGGTCGCAGCCCCGCCAGCGATTGCCGGGTCGTCAGCGGTCGCAGCATGATGTCGTCGAACATCGCCCGGCCGTTTGCGAGACCCCGCCCGGGTACCAGCCGCACCTCGACCGTCCTGGTGTTCGACTGCGTGCGGAAGACATAGGTGAGGTCGACCCAGCCATCGGTGGTGCCGCGCTCCCGCAGCAGGTGATCGTGGGACGACACCTCTTTGCCAGCCTTGTCGTACTCGAGCAGCTCGATCGAGGCGCCCTCGGAGCTGCTGCCGCGGATCGAGAGATCCTCGGTGCGGATGCGCGCGGTGAGGCGGAGGCTGGCTCGCGGGCCGGTGGTGATCTTCCGACCGACCCACGGCAGCTGCCGGGGACGCCCCTCCGAGCCGATGACCAGCGCGCCATCTTTCGCCGTGATGAGGGCGGGAGACTCGTCCTTCTTGCCCCCGGGTTTGCGATGCCAGATCGACCAGTCGGTGTCGTCGAAGGCCTCCTGCAGCGTGGGATCCAGCTCTGGCGCCGGGGGGGGGAACGCCGTCACGAAGTGGCTGTCGTCCACCACATCCACCAGTCGGACCGGGCCCGCGTGGGTAGGGAGCTCGAGGTCGAGCGGCTCCGGGCCACAAGCGCTCATGACCACGCTGAAGGCGAGGGTGGCGGGGAGGCAGCGGGGGGATGGCGGCATGGTGGGGCGGCCTGTAGCACGCCCCTGTCAGACTGGGCCAATGTGGCTCAGGCTTGACGGTTGCGGCTCGGTGTCCAGGAAATTCAATGCCACCCGGGCCTCGGCCCACAACCCGGAGTCTCCTTCTGTGATCTTCGATCCCCTCTACATCGTCGTGATGATCGTCGGCGCCGTGCTCAGCTTCGGCGCGCAGGCGTGGGTGCGCAGCGCCACCTCTCGCTGGAGCCGCGTACCGCTCAGCCGCGGGCTGCGTGGGGTGGACATCGCCCACGCCATCTTGAAGGCGCGAGGGGTGCGGGGGGTGCGCGTTGAGGAGGTCGGAGGGTTCCTCAGCGACCACTACGATCCGCGCTCGCGGACCCTCCGTCTGAGCCCCGGAAACTACAACGGGCGCAGCGTGACTGCGGCCGGGATCGCCGCCCACGAGGTCGGCCACGCCATTCAGCACGCCGACGGCTACGCGCCCATGGCGCTGCGACAGACCATGGTGCCCGTGGCGAACATCGGCACCAACCTGGGCGTGATGATGGTCATGATCGGCTTGCTGCTGGGCGCGGGGGGCCTGGCCAGGCTGGGGGTCGTGCTGTTCGGCGGCTTCGTTCTGTTCACGCTGGTGACGCTGCCGGTCGAGTTCGACGCCTCGCTGCGGGCCCGCCGGCTGCTGCTGAAGACCGGACTGGTGACAGAGCGCGAGGCCCAGGGCATCGCGCGGGTGCTCACGGCGGCCGCGGCGACCTACCTGGCCGCGGCGCTCACGGCGATCATGCAGCTCCTCTACTTCGCGCTGCGGGCGGGCCTGATCGGCGGTCGCGACGACTGAGGGCGTCCCGATCCGGATGGACCGACCGCGAGGTGCCTACTGCATGTTGTTGGCGAGCGCGCGGATCTTGATGTGCAGCGCGCGCCGCATCCGCAGTACCTGGAGGCGCTCACCCAGGGTGTAGCGACCGTTGCCGCGGGCGTCGTTCGCGGCGTCGTCGATGTGGTCGCGATCGGCGATCAGCATCTCGACCTCGGGCGTCGAGAGGGTGCCGCTGGCGGCGACGCGTTCGATCAGGCCGGCGTGGGCGGGTGTGGAAGAGAGAGTCAGCGAGAGCAGCAGCGAGATCAGCATCAGATACCTCAGGTTGATGGGCGGGTCCTCCGACGGGCTCACCTCCGTGTCATTCGATAGACCGCCCGAGGGGAGGATACCGTGATCCCTCGGGCCGTCCGCTGGATTCCCCGCGTGTTGCTGGCGACCCTCGCCGGGGTGGTTCTCGTCCAGGCCTGGATTGCCGAGGACGCCTACATCACCTTTCGGATGGTGGAGAATTTTGTCACTGGTCACGGGCTGACCTGGAACCCGGGCCAGCGGGTGATGGCCGCCACCCACCCGCTCTGGCTGGGGCTGCTCATCGCGGGGCGTCTGCTCACCGGAGAGCTGTACTTCACCGCTCTGGCGCTCTCGATCGGCCTGACCCTCGCGGCGGCGGCGGCGCTGGTCCGCCCGCTCGCTCCGCCCGCGGCGGCCATGGCGTTGCTGCTGCTGATCGGCAGCAAGGGCTTCGTGGACTTCTCGACTGCGGGGCTGGAGGGGGCGCTCGCGCACCTCCTCGTGGCTCTCGCGCTGGGGATGGCGTGGCGGGGGCGGCCCGCGGCGGTGGGATGGATCGCGGGGCTCGCGCTGCTCAACCGGCTCGACGCGGTGTTCCTGCTGGCGCCGCTGGTGGCGGCGGTGCTCTGGGAGGCTCCGAGGGCTGCTCGCCGGCGTGCGGTCCTCGCCCTGATTCCACTCGTCCTGTGGCTGGCGTTCTCGGTGCTGTACTTCGGCTCTCCCCTGCCCAACACGGCGGCGGCCAAGCTCAACCTCGATCTCCCGCTCGGACGTCTGGCGGGTCAGGGGATGGCCTACCTGACCAACTCGGCGCGGCTCGATCCCCTGCTGTCGTGGACGGTGGCGGCGGCGCTGGTCGGGGCGATCTGGCGACGGGAGCGGCTCGGGCTGGCGGTGATGGCGGGCGTGCTCCTTCACGGACTGTGGGTGCTGCGCGTCGGCGGCGACTTCATGAGCGGTCGATTTCTGACGACTCCCTTCCTCGCGTCGGCGGCGGTGCTGGCACGGGCGCTGCCCGTTCGAGTCGTTCCCGTCGCGGCGGCGGCGGGATTGACCCTGTCGTTGGTCAACCCTCGCGGCCCCCTCCGCGCCGGGCTGGACTACGACCACCGCGAGCTGGACAACGCCGCCATCGCCGACGAGCGCGGCTACTACTTCCAGCACACCGGGCTGCTGCCCATGTGGCGGCGCGGGCGGGCGCCGGTGCGGCCGGGGAGACCGGACGACGGGGTGGAGCGATCCCGGGTCACGGTGATGCCGAGCATCGGGATCGACGGCTACATGGCCGGGCCCGCGGTTCACGTGATCGACACGATGGCGCTGGCCGATCCGCTGCTGGCACGCATTCCGGCTTCGGCCGGCACATGGCGGGTGGGACACGGTGAGCGGGAGATCCCCGTCGGCTACCGGGAGACGCTCCAGAGCGGGGAGAACCTGCTGGAAGACCCGGCGCTGGCCGCGGCCTGGGACGACATCTCGCGGGTCACGCAGGGCGGGCTGTTCGATGACGGTCGATTCGCTGCGATGGTCCGACTGTGGACACAGCACAGACGGTTGCCGGAGCGGCGGGTCAGCGGGGGGTAGACCGGCCGCTCATCGCTCTCGTGTCTTCACCGATGCGCCAGCGCGAGCGCCCGCCGTCGGCGTCGGCGCACCAGCCAGAAGGTCATCGCCGTCACGCTCAGCAGGAGCGCCATCGCCGCACCCACCGGCGCGAGCCACGCCAGACCCACCGCCGCCAGCGCGACGCCGTCCTCGATGGTGCTCAGCACCGGGTTGCCCATCCCCGCCGACAGCGCGCTGCTCAGGACGCGCGCCTTGGCCTTGGCGACGTGCACCGCCTCGGCCGCCACCCCGCCGGTGACGACGCCCAGCACCAGCGCGAGCAGGGGGTCGAATGCGGTGATCATGCTGGCCGCTGCCAGGGTCGCGGCGGTGGGCTTGACCACCAGCCCCGCGGCATCGAGCGCGTGATCGACTGCGGGGAACTTGTCGCCGACCACCTCCGCGATCACCGCCGTGCCGAAGCAGGTGACGGCCACCGGCGAAGCCATCCAGGTGAAGGCCTCGGCCAGCTCCACCTTGCCCAGCATGCCGAGGAGGCCGATCACCAGGAGCGGCAGGAAGGCCCGCAGACCGCAGGTCGCGGCCAGGGACAGCCCCATGCAGATCGCGACACCTTGATCGAGCAGTAGATCCATCGTTGTCCTCCCGTCATTCGGGTTCAGGGAAGGTACGGGTCGCGCGGGCCGCTATTCCGCAGCGGCAGCGCGGTCAGAGCTGGCTCCACACCAGCGCCGCGATCCCCGAGCAGCCGGTGAACGCCGCCCCGGCCAGCGCGATCAGCGCCCCGATGACGTACCGCGGTTGCAGGAGCGCTCCTGACTGGAGGCGGTGCATGAAGTGGCTGGCTGACGCCGCGCTGGAGGTCATCGTGGCGACCCCCACCTGCCGCTGGACCTCCCGTCCCATCGCTCCGGCGGTGGGGGGCCGGCGACCGCCCCGGTGTCGGGGCGCTGGCGCATGCCCCGTCGCCTGGTGTCCAGTCACCTGGTGATGCCCCGCCGGTTGATGGTGCCCTGCCGGCTGGTGGTGCCCTGTCGCCTGGGGAGCCCCCATCGACGGCGCGGTCGCCGCAGCCGCCACCAGGAGAAACCGGGCCCCCTCCGGGCTGGCGAGGATCACCGCGTCTCCTGCCCTGAGCATCGCGTGGCTGGTCACCAGCACCGGCTGGGCCTGACCTCCAGAGCTGACGTAGACCGACGCCCCGCGCTCGACCGGCTGGACCACCCAGCCCCCGGCGGTCGGGGTGATCTGGGCGTGGACCGGGTACACCCCGAGGTGCGCGGCCAGCGTGATGTGGCAGCGGTCTCCGTCGCTGCCGAGCAGGAGGCCCTGCGGGTACGGTCCGAAGCGCATCCCGCCGAAGGCAGGCGCCAGATCGAGGTAGAGCGGGGAACCGGGCACCATCGCGAGGTAGCCGCCGGCGCGCCGGCCGTCCAACCCCTGCGCCGATCTCCTCACCTGACTCAGAGACGGCTTCCGCCCGCGGGGGCCCTGGTGGAGGTGAGGTTCCCTTCGCTGCTCTGGGGCCTGGGGCACTCAACTCAAGAAGCGTCGGTCCGCCGCGTCGACCACGAAGTGCAAGTGGCTGTGACGGTTGGGCACCCGTGCCATCGGGGCGGGGCGAGCCGGGCGCTGCGATGCGGCCACTTGCACTTCGTGGTCGACGCGGCGGACCGACGCGCCCACAGACAAGAGGGCACCAGGGACGCTTGAGATGTCTTGTTGCATGGGCGGCGAAGCACCGCCCGGGTTGCAAGGCTGCCCCACCTCCACCAGGGAGGTCCCCGTAACCCGTCACTCAGTTCGAGTCGCGGCGATCGGGAACGGGCAGAAGCCTGTCGCCCTGGCGGAGTCGGATGGAGTGAAGCTGTAGACAGCCTGGGGAGTTCAGGTTCATCGATCGAGCAGGTAGACACCCTCATTTGAAGAGACAAGGACGCGCCCATCCGGGAGCTCATGGACGTCCCCGAGGAGGTGTACGTTCTCATGACTGGTGTCGAGCTGGTACCGATGCAGCATCGAGCCGGTGTGTAGACTCCAGCGCTCCAGCCCGTCCGGAAACACCACCAGGATCTCCTGATCATCCGCGAGGACGAGCAACCCCCAGAAGAAACGATCAAGAATGCAGCGCGCGATGGTCGCGCCGTTCAAGCCGGCGCGCACCTCAACGGCGAATGTTGACTCGTTGTGCGGCACGAGCACGCGGCCACCCGAGAGCCAACGCAAGGCAAGCGGCGGGCAGTAGGTGGTCCCGAAGTCATGGAGGAGCTGACCATCGGCGAGATCGATGGCGATCCTCTGGGAGTACAGATCGCTCCACCGGATGAGAGTGCGGCCCTGCGCGTCGGCGTCGATCGCGGTGATGGTCTGGGAACCTGCTGGAGAGAGGACCCGCGGCCGGTTTTCTCCAGCGCGCAAGAACCAGACGGTGCGCTCCTCGTCCTCCGGGTGGCCGAGCGTCTCGAACGCGACGAGTCGGTCATCGGCGTGCGCGATGCGGACCGGCTCGGGGAAGGTGTGGAGGAGGTGGGGCTCCTCGGGAGCGCCAGGGGTCCAGGCCAGCACGCGACCATGGCGGTCCGCCAGCAGGAGCGATGGGGCCTGCCAGCCCATGCTCACCCAGTGCCTGCCCTCCCACAGGGTGCGCTCGGTGCCTCCATCGATGACGCGCAACTCCAGCAGGGAGCTCAGGCCGGCTTCGCCGCGCAGCGGCGGCGGCGCGGCAGGGGCTGGATGGAACGTCTCGATGGCATCGAGAGGTGCGCGCGGAGGGTGGCGTGTCGGCGCGAGCGCGTAGAGCGCTCCATTCGGGGCGATCACCGCGTCGAGGTAGGCAGATACGGGGCCGCGCTGCCAGATCACCACCCCGTCGGCGGTGTCCAGAGCGGCCAGCTCACCACGCGCAGAGATGACCAGCCGGGTGGGCGCCAACGCAGCGACGCGAGCGATGTTCACCCCACGCAGTATCGCGATTTTTTGCACCCCCGGCGCGCTGCTCTGGAGTGTCGCGGCTGCCGGAGCGCGCTGGATCTTCTCGATGAGGACGTCGTAGCGGAGGCGTCTACCGCTGAGGGGGTGCCACTGATCGAGGTACACGGCGTCGTCGGAGACTGCGTGCACCCAGAACGAAAAGAAGTCATGCCCCACGCCTGCTTGCAGCCGATCGCCGGGAGACACAGCAGGGAGGCGCTCGCGCGCGATGCGCTGGGGGCGTCGCTCCAGCGCACCGTAGGCGTCCTCGGGGGGCAGCGCTCCGCGAAGCCGCTCCCCGACACGGGCGCCGACCAGCGCAGACTCCAGTCCCGTGATGAGGGCGCCGTCTCCGAACTCGACGATCAGCGGTTTACCGCCCCGGTTGTCGGCCAGGGTCCGGCCGGCATCATCGGTGAGCGTGAGGCGTAGTGTCGCCACTGTTCCGGGGACGAACCGACAGGGCTCCGACTCCTTCACGGTGCGACTCCTTCACAGGCGAACTCCATCACAGGCGGGCGAGTACGTCGCGCAGAATGTATACGCCTCGTGCAGCAGCTGCCATCGCCCGGGTGAAGCCGATCCCGGCGCGCTGGTCGGGACGGATCTGCTTCCCCCGGCGGTCGTAGACACCGTGCCCAGAGAACCGGTGATGTCGCGGCTCGGAGGCCGTGACGCTACGGAGAGGGAGCGTGTCGATGCCCATCTCTCCCTTGCTGCCCCGGTTCGTGCTCCTGGGAGCCTTTATGCTCTCCGGAGCTGCGGGCCTGATTCTGCAGCTCCTGTGGACACTGCGCGTCTCCACCTTCTACGGCGTCTCGGCGCATGCCATCGCCACCATCCTGGCCGCGTTCATGGGCGGGCTGTCGCTCGGCGCATGGCTGGGGGAGCGGCTGCTGGCCGGCCGCAGACAGGCCCTGGTGCTCTACGCCGGCTCCGAGCTGGTGGTGGCGGTGTCGGCGCTGGCGGTGCAGGCCGCGTTCGATCATGGAGGAGGGGGCGATCACACCGGCGGCCTGGCCGTGTGGTTCGCGTCGGTCCTGCCCGGGCCGGGGCCGGTGGCCACCGCGGCGCGATGGGCTCTGCTGACCGGGGTGCTGCTGGTGCCCACGGCCGCGATGGGGGCGAGCTTTCCGTTCCTGGTTCGGGGCCTGGTGCGGGGACCAGCCCCGCGATGGATCTCAGCGGCCTACGGCGTCAACGTGCTGGGGGCAGCCGGCGGCTGCTGGCTGGCGGCGAACGTGCTGCTGCCGGAGCTGGGTATCGCCCGCAGCGTCTGGTTGGCGGCGGGGCTGAACCTGTCGGCGGCGGGCATCGCGCTTGGCGTGTCGATCCGGAGATGGGGCGCCGTGCCGGCGGGGCCCTCCTCGCCGGTCGAAGCCCCCCCGCGGTCGCTGCTCCTGCTGGTCTGCTTCGCTGGCGGCGCTGCCATGGCCTTCGAGGTGCTGTGGAGTCGGATGTATCGGCAGGCGATGTGGCTGGCGAACCCGTTCCAGGCGTTCGCGGAGGTGCTGGGGCTGATCCTGGGGGGAATGGCGCTCGGTGCGGTGCTGCTGAGCCTGCGACCGCTGGAGCCGGCGCGGGCCCGGCGTGCGTTCGGCTGGATTCAGTGGGGCATGGCGGCGATCTGTGCGCTGGGCATCACGTCGGCGCGGTGGATGGCCGCGGAGCTGTGGGG
The DNA here is from genome assembly GCA_964464515.1 of uncultured Enterobacterales bacterium. Taxonomy (GTDB): domain Bacteria; phylum Myxococcota_A; class UBA796; order UBA796; family UBA2385; genus CAYXGP01. The sequence continues at coordinate 3,954 of CAYXGP010000061.1, read as the reverse complement.
GGCGCCGGGCGCGTTCCGCCTGCTCTCCAGCGCGATGGTGACGGGAGGAGCGGTGCTGCTGGGGATGGGCTTTCCGCTCCTGGCGGCCAGCCACGAGCGGGCCGAGCGCGCGATCGGCGGCCTGTACGCGATCAGCGCGCTGGGCGGCGTGGCTGGCACGATCTTCGGGGGTTTCTTTCTGATCCCGCTGCTGGGCACTCGGCTCGGCCTGCTGACCCTCGCGGCGGGGTTCATCGCGACCGGCGCGGCGGCGCTCTGGCCCCTCGGGCGACCGCGGGTGGTGCTCGGCGGCGCGGCGGTCGGAGGAGCGCTGGTGATCGCCCTGGGCGCTGTGACGGAGGATCGCCTGGAGTTCGAATGCCACGGGTGCCGCGTGCTCTGGCTGAAGGACGGGCTGGAGGCCACCACGGCGGTCGTCGAGACGCCGAACGGCCACCCGACGCTGTACACCGACGGCCGCTCGATCACCCCCGGGGCCTTGCCGCAGCGCGCGCTGACGCCGTTTCTGATCGCGCCGAAGACCGACCGTGCGTTGGCCATCGGATTTGGCTCTGGGCAGCTCGCGCAGCTCATCGTGCAGAATCTCCCCGAGGTTCAGCTCGACTGCGTGGAGCTGGACGGCAACATGGCTCGGGCCACCGGATTCTTCGGGACGACGGACATCTTCGATGAACCCAACTTTCGGCTGTTCGCTGATGACGGTCGGCAGCACCTGCTTCGCAACCGAGACACCTACGACCTGGTCATCGCCGACACGTTCACGCACGCGATCAACCCGCAGATCTACGGATCGGGGTTCTTCGCGGTGGCGCGGGACGCGCTCACCGAGGAGGGCTCGTTCTTCATCACGGTTCCTCTGCAGGATCTGCCGTCGGATGTCGAGGCGCAGATCATCCTGCGCACGGCCGCCATGTCGTTCCCGCACGCCTATGTCATCGCGCCGCAGGGCCTGCTGGCCATCCTGGGACGGAAGCAGCCGCTGGACACCGCTGCGCGAATCGGCAGGCTCCCGGACACCCTGCAGCGGCGGATTCACTTTCGGCTGCAGTGGAGGGATATCTATCGAATCGATGAGGCGATATTGGCTGGGTTCGAGACCGATCGGATCAACACCGATGACCGGCCGTACTTCTTTCCGCTGATGCGGGCGTCACCGCCAGGGTTGGGGGAGCGGATGCGACGGCGGATTCGGGGGTGGGGTGGGCTGCCGAATCCCACCTCGCGCTGAACAATCACGATAGACGACTGTCGCACCGGTTTCACCACGATTTCAACTGAGGAGCATGGCGGCGTCGCACCCCGCGATGAGATGGGGCGGCATGAAACCACGCATCGAGCTCGCCGCCCTCCTCCTCACGGTCGCGCTTCACTTCGCCTGCTACGGCGTGGACGTGCTCCGTCCGTGGTTCGTCGCCCTCGCGTTCGCGGGGTGGGGCGGCTACGCCGTCGCCCGGATCCGGGCCGACTCCCAGGCGCTGACCTGCTGGGGGCTGGGCTGGCGGCGCCTGCGACAGAGCGCTGGGCCGCTGGGTCTGGTCACGCTCGCCCTCGCGGCCTGTATGGCGGGCATCGGCCTGGCCCGGGGCTCGCTGGTCTGGAGCGTCGAGGTGATGCTGGTCCTGGCGCTCTACCCGGTGTGGGGCGTCGTCCAGCAGTTCCTGCTGCAGTCGATCTTCGCCGCCAACCTGGCGCGGCTGCGGGCGCTGCGCGGTCGGCCCGGTGCGGTGATCGTGGTGGTGTCCTCGCTGTTCGCGCTGATCCACTGGCCCTGGCCGGCCTTGATGATCGCCACCTTCGTGATGGGCCTGGCGTTCACGGCCCACTACCTGCGCGGCGGCAGCGTCTGGGCACTGGGTGTGAGCCACGGCGTCCTCGGCACCCTGTTCTACTTCTGGGTGCTGCAGAAGGAGGCGTGGCTGGTCGCCAGCGTGCTTGGTTGAAGGGGCCTGCTTGGTTGAAGGGGCCTGCTTGGATGAAGGTCGTTGACAGTTTCATGGCATGAGCTTGACGCGCTGTTGACAGGCGGCCGTCGCGCCGGGGCTATGGTCGCGTTCGAATGGCACTACTCCAACCTCCGGACGTCAACTCCAGGGAGAAGGCATGTCTCTGTTCAGCATCCACTCTGCGCTCGTGATCGCCGCCACCGGCTATGGCGAGATCTCCGACGGTCAGCCCACCTGGGAGCAGCGGGAGCTGCACACCTACACCAACCTGGTGCGGGTCGAGCCCGAGGCCTGGGAGGCCGAGTACGACTGCCGGATGTCCGACTTCACCCTGGGCGAGCGGACCCCCGCGCCCACGCTGTACTACCACGACGGTCTGACGACCATCGCCCAGCAGCACACCGAAGACATGGCCACCACCGGAGAGCTCACGCACGACAGCTCCGACGGGACCGACTTCAGCGCTCGGGTCTGGCCCTGGTACGAGGGCAACACCATCGGGGAGAACGTCGCCTGGGGATATCGCGACAACTGGTCGGCGCTGTTCGAGGGCTGGATGTGCAGCGACGGGCACCGCGTCAACATCATGCATGCCGACTTCGAGCATATGGGCACCGGCGTTGATGATCAGTACTACACCCAGGACTTCGGCGGGGGCGGCGCGGCTGTTCAGTCCCCCGCGGCGATGGGGGTCCACCTGCCCAGGATCCCCACCGACACCGTCACGTTTCTGACCACCTGGGACGCCGCCGCTGCGCCCGCGGTGTTCGCGGTCGAGACCATCGACGCCTGTCTCGACATGGAAGAGCTGGTCGGCACGCCTGAGCGCGGCGCGTGGCAGGTCGAGGCCGCTGCCGGGGCGGACTGTCAGGCGTACCGGTTTGTGTGGGAGACGGCCTCGGGCGAGACCGGCGCCCTGCCGGAGTCGGGTGCGTACCAGTACGGCGAGGGGTGTGCGCCCTGGATCGACGCCGAGCCGCTGGGCTGTGCTCCCGAAGACCCCGCCGGAGCGGGCGGCTCGGGTGACTCTGCAGACACCAATGATGATGGGCGGGGCGACCTCTGGCCCGGCCAGGGCGACGGCAGAGACGATGATGACTCATCTTCGGGTTGCGCGGTGTCGCCGACGCCGAGTCGCCTCGGCCTGCTGCTCCTGCCCCTGCTGGGGCTGGTGCGGCGCGCCACCCGACGCTGACACGGATCGGCTGGGCGGTTGGTCGGCTGATCGCTACAGACCGCTGATGGCCCGCATCAGCCCGAACAGCGCGCCGAGCACCCATCCAGGTGTACCCAGCGTGACCCCGATTCGAGCGCAGGGGGTCCTGTGTGTTGGATGGTGAGAGGGCGAAGACCAGGGGCAGGATCGCAAACTGCGGGGAGGACTACCTCGAATACGGTCCGTTGCTCTGAATAAATCGTCACGTCAACTCCTGGGGCATCATGATCCGAGCCACTTGAGTTTGTCCAGAACCTGGGGGCCATCTCAGCCGTATCCACCATTCATCGCGCATCGGGTCGGAAGCTCGTACCGCCGATGTCTGGGGGACGTAGCCGAACTCCCCGTCGAATCTCACCAGAGCGCGTGAGGTTGGGTGCCCGACGCGCTCGCAGGTGGAGGCGATCGTAGATAGCGCGGGATCGATGTCGCCTCTGCCGCGCCCGTTTCCCGGTGACAGGTGGGCGTGGACCCATGCAGCCCTGCCCGCGTGCTGGACGGTGACCCTGCGGAAGACGATGTCGCCGCGCTTTCTGCCCGCATGACCGGGGGCTCCGGTGTCCTGGGCACGCCGGATGGCGTCGGGCAGGTCGTCGGCCACGGGTAGACCTCGCTGCCGAACCGTGGTGACGGTGGGGTCGAGATCGAAGATGTGCCATGGATTGGTCAGGGCGTCATAGGTGTAGGCGGCGGGATGACGCAGTCTGTGCGATTTCGGCCATGAGCCAGGGAGTGACGGGTCTGAGCTCTATCAGTCAATCTGACTGATAACCGGCTATCTGACGTCATTCCTGC
>CAYXGP010000060.1:0-38537 GCA_964464515.1 uncultured Enterobacterales bacterium | reverse complement strand
TCGGCGGAGACGGTGGGTACCTGTTCCGCGGTCCCCTGTCGGGCTCGATATCTTTAAACGATGCAGACACCATCTGGTTTTCGGGGGGGGACGCCATAAGCGGCGCTGGGGATGTCGACGGCGACGGCCTGCCCGATGTGCTGATCTCCGACACGGGCGACAGCACCGGCGCGCCGACCGGGGGCGCGGTGTACATCGCCAGCGCCACCATCTCGGGAATGTTCTCACTCGACGACGCCCGCGTGAAGCTCTACGGCGAGAGTGGGAACGGAGGGGCCGGGAGCGCCGTGAGCGATGCCGGCGATACGGACGGCGACGGACGCGCTGATGTGCTCGTCGGCGCGCCAGGCGCCAACACAGCCTACCTCGTCCTCGGTGGGGGGGCGCTGGGTCCGCTCTCGGGTAGCCTCTCGCTGGCAGGCGCCGACGTGATCATGACCGCAGACTCGGTCACCGAAGACCACCCGGACGGGGTCGGACTCCTCTACTACGCCGACGCTGTCGGAGCCTCGGTGAGCGGCGCTGGCGACGTCGATGGAGACGGACTGGACGATATCCTGATCGGCGGAGAGGGGACGATCAGCTGGTTCCCAGACTCAGACGATCCCTACGGGGTGCTCGTCGATTACCGGGAGGACAGCGGGGCGGCGTGGCTGTTCCTCGGGCGATAGACTGGGGTCTGGAGCGAGAGCATGACCGCGCGGACATTCAACATCGCCGGCCCGTGCGTCCCCGTCGAGCACCACATGCTCCCCCCGGAGCGCCGCCTGTCTCGGGTCCTCCGTCTCATCGCCCAGCGAGGGGGCGTGATCGCCATCTCGACGGAGCCGCGCGGGGGGAAGAGCGGCTGACGCGGGAGGACGCGGTGGTGGACGGTCGAACCATACATGAGGTCGGCTGCTGATGGGGACTCTACTGGGTCAGCTCCATCACGAAATGCACCGATCGCTCCACCTCCCGAAAACCAACCCGCTCATGCGCCGCTTGTGACCGCACGTTCTCCAATAGCGCATCCGACGCCAGAGCCGGGCACCCCTGCGCCCGCCCCCAGTCTGCGCATGCTGAGACGAGCGCCAGGCCGATCCCCGTGCGCCGGACGTCGGGATCTACCCACCACGCCTCCAGGTAGGCGATGCCCATCTGGCGGCCGGCTGTGTGCTCCCAGCAGCCCTCGGCATGCGAGCGGATCATCACCTCGGCGAACCCCACCAGCCGACGCTCCGGACCCTGGGTCTCCAACCGTTGAGACTCCAACCGTTGAGACTCCAACCGTTGAGTCTCCAGCTGTCGAGCCTCCAGCTCGGCGACGAAGCAGGCCGTCCGGCCGATTCTCTCCGGGAACGGCCCGAGCAGTTCGGTGATCTCCCTGCGCTGCTCTTCGGGCGGACAGTCCGGGAACAGCGCGAGCCGCAGCGGGATCAGCGCCTCGATGTCGCCTGTCTGGAGGGGGCGTACCCTCACGCCCCGCACGCTGCTGGGCATGCCCTCGCGCTGGTCATGACGCCGAGCGGTCCCGAACCAGCACAAAGTAGTGATCGAGTGACTTCTCCTTCTTGTATGCCGCCCCGATCGAGACGCGCGCTGAGACGCGCCGCATGAAGTCGCGGGTCTTGTTGTAGACGAAGAACTGGATGCCGCGGGTGTTGGGAACAACCCTGGGCCAGCCGTCCACCACGGGCCCGTCGGGCACCTGGAAGTAGTCCACCACCACGCCGCCGCGACCCTGCCAGTCCGACGATGAGTCGGCGGTGGGGTAGGCCACGAAGTACCCGGGACCGATGAGTCCGCGCGTGGGGGCCTCGTTGTAGCCGAACAGGCGGTCGCCGGCCTCGTTTCGACAGAATCGCTTCTGGAACAGGCGCTGACTCGACGGGAGCGGCAGGCTGTTGCGGCCGTGGTGGATGACCTCGACGCACGCACCCAGCGGCTCCGGCACGAAGTGGTCCGCGTCGATGCCCCCCTCTGCGCGCTGATACAGGGCGCGCTGCCCGGCGCGGTCCAGCGAGAACACCACGTCGCGGGCGGCCTGCCAGTCCAGACCATCCAGCCAGGTGGCGATCTCGGCGATGGGGGTGGCTGTGTCGGCGAGCATCTGATCCAGTGTCTGCGCCATGGTTCAGGCCTCCGGTGCGATGGAGTGGGCCATCAGCTCTTCGAGGGGGACGAGGCGGAGGGTGGCCGCGTGGGTGCTCTCCAGCACCACCGGGCAGGCCACCCCGGCGTGGTGCGCCTGCCGCCAGCTCGACGCGCAGACACACCACTGATCGCCCGGGTTGAGTCCGGGGAAGCCGAACTGACGGACCGGCGTGATGAGGTCGTTGCCGTTGTCGCGCAGGTACTCAAGAAACTCCCGGGTCACCCGGCAGCAGACGGTGTGGCGTCCGCGATCGGAGTCGTCGGTGTTGCAGCAGCCGTCGCGGAACCAGCCGGTGACGGGAGCGGTTGAGCAGCTCTTGAGGGGGGCGCCCAGCACGTTGATGGGGGTGTCCATGTCAGTCCTCCAGAGGAGGCCTAACCAACCGTCGCGTCGGGGACCTACTCGTCCACGATCTCCTGGAACATCCGCGCGATCTCGGCGTGCCCGGTGGGGTTGGGGTGGATGCACGTGCCGTCGAACCACAGCTCGGCGTCGGGCCCGCGGTAGCAGCGGCTGTCGGGATCGTCGTAGTGGTAGCCGTGTCCGCAGAACGTCTCCAGCAGGAACATCATGTCGGTGCGGGTGTCGACGGCGATGGACATGAACTCCTCCATCGACCACAGCACCATCTCCTCCAGCGCCGGATCTTCGATGGCGTCGCCGAAGCCCATGTATCTGGCGGCCGGGCACGAGCCCATGTCGCCCGTCGCGTCCGTGTACTCGTAGAGGTTGGTGAAGATGACCGAGACCCCGCCGGGCACGTTGGCGGGATCGGTCATCCACGCCACGGCGTCGCGCACCAGCGCCATGAACTCGTGCGTGTCCTCCCAGAGCGCTTCGGTCTCCTCGCCCTCGTGGAAGCCCTCGGTGAGCGCGAACAGGTCGTTGCCGCCGACGGTGACGATCACCAGCGTGCGCAGCGCGCGCTTGTCCTCGGGGAAGCAGGCCAGGATCTGGTCGTCGTCGCGCATGAGATCGTCCGCGCGCGCCCCCCACTCGGCGCACGAAGCGAAGTCTCCGGACTCCACCACCGAGGCCGTGCGCCACTCGTCGTCGGGCGGCGTGAGCCCGAAGGTGTCGGCCAGGGTGTCTGCGAGGAGGTTTCTGTAGACCTCGTCCGTGGCGGTGGGCGGCGTGCCCACGGTCACGGAGTCGCCCAGGAAGACCACGCGCTCGATGCCGGAGATGTCCTGGTGGTTGGTGCCGGTGCAGTGGTGGCCGAGCTCCGGGCTGTATTGCCCGTAGTCGGGGCCCTCTGCCGCGAACATCTCGAAGCACTCCTCGAAGGTCGGCGCCGGGCCGGGCGTGGTCGCGCTGGTCGCGCTGGTTGCGCTGGTTGTGCTGGAGGCCCCTGCGGTCGTCGCGGGAGCGGTCGCCTCGGGATCGGGGGATCGGGTGCAGGCCAGGGCGAGCAGGACGAGCATGGGGACCTCCAGCGATCGATCGTAGCACCGGAGCCGCGGGCGGGTGGGCGAGATAGACGGGGCGGCTCCGGGAGATCCAGTGACTCAGCGACAACAGAAAGCCGTCCGCCTCATCGCCACCGCCCCCCCGCCCCCCGACCGCCGGCGCCGCAGACACCCCCGCGCCGCGGCGCCCGGAGACCGGCGGACCCGCTACAGCCTGCCCGCCGGTCTGGAGTCGGCCTCACCCGTCGGGTACCGCACCCGCATGCCGCTGACCCGGCGAGAGGCCGACGCCGTCGCGCCGCTGCTGTCTCTGGAGCGCCCGCGGTCGTTCGCGGTCGGGCCGCCGGTGCGCGAAGCAGAGCTGTTCGAGGAGTCTGCCCTGGGGGTGCTGAGCGCGCGGCAGTCCACGAACTTCCGGGGGCAGCGCACCGTGGTGCTCGGGCCCGAAGACAGCGCCACCTGTGCCCGACTCCTGCGACAGATGGAGGGCGTGCGCGAGCCCGTCCTCGATGGGGCCAGCCACACCCACGTGGTGCTGTGTCGCCCGTACCGCACGCCGTTCACGCTGCTGCTCACCTTCGTCGGGCATCGCCCGGTTGCCAGCCTGGCGACGGTGCCGGTGCGCGCGCTGCGCAAGCGGCTGCAACACATAGACGACATCCCCTCGATCGGCACCCTGCCGTGGCTGCACCTGGGGGTGCTCGCCGACGGCATGGAGCGCGCGGCGGTGATCGCCTCCGGGGGACAGCGGCAGGCCAACGCGATCCTCTCGCCGTTCTGTGAGCGCACGCAGCACACCGCGCTGGAGAAGCTGGTGGGACTCACCGCGGCGGAGCGCCGCGTCGGGTGGCGGATCCGCATGGTCACGCAGGTCGGCGCCACGCCGGAGCGCATCGACATCCCTGAGGCGCTGCTGCGGAAGGTCGGCGGCAACCTGCTGGCGTTCCGCAGCGAGCGCATCCAACCCGGGGTGAACGCCGAGGAGAAGGCGCCGCCGCAGTACCAGCGCCGCCAGGACATGACCGTGCCTGAGGAGCTTGCGGTGATGGCGGCGCGTGGGGGCTACAACGCCTTCGCCCACTGGACGGGCTGCGAGCGGGAGGAGGCCAGGCGCCTGCTGCTGCTGGAGCGCGTGGATGTGCTCACCCCCGGGGGCAAGGAGCGCCTGCGCGCGATCCGCCGGGAGCTGGGTGAGATCACCGATCGGGTGGTGGAGACCCTGCCGCTGTGGGCGGATCTTCCGCTGGGCCGCGCGCTGAGCAGGAACGCCAACCGGGGCCGCAAGGCCTTCGCGCTGGCGGGGCAGCGGATCTACATCGGCGGGCTCGATCGGGGCGAGGTGGCGGCGGCGGGGCTGCACTGGCACCACGCGCTGGCGGCGTTCGGCGCGGCGGCGTCGCGCGCCGCGCTGGTCTGTGAGCTGTCGGGGTGCATCGATCTCCCCGCGGACTGCGATCTGCTGGGGGGCTGCTGCCTGATGGCCGGGCCCGTCAACCAGAACGACATCGGCAAGGCGTTCTTCGGCTACCGCGATCTGCTGGCCGACGCGCACCCCGCGCGCGACCCGACCAGCCTGCTGGTGTGGACGCTGAAGGCCAAGACCGTCGCAGACCCCATCGGAAACGAGGAGCAGCTCCTCAACGCGGCGCGCAAGGGGGCGCTGGTCGATCTGCGCTGCGGGCCCCACGAGGTGGTGGCGATCCGCCGGGAGGGAGACCTCTCAGCGATGCGGGCGGACGGTCTCAGCACCGAGCGGGCCTTTGAAGACCAAGGCAACTTCGTGAGCGGCGCGGACGGAGCGGAGATCCCCGGAGGGCGTGGTCAGTCATGGCCACAGGGGCTGCGGAGCGCTGCTGTGTGGGGGTGAGGGGCGAGGTTGAACCGTCTATCCTACGCGTTGGGGTGAAATCTGGAGGCTCCTTCCCTGCGATGGGCTATGGGCGGTATTGCGAGCGGGGAATCAATCCTGCTGGTACTGGAGTGCAGAATCGGATGGGAAAGAAACTCTTTGTTGGAGGGCTGAGCTGGGACACCACGGATGATGGTCTCCGCGACGCCTTTGAGCGATTCGGAGAGACGACCGAGGCGAAGGTCATCCGTGATCGCGACACCGGCCGCTCCCGAGGCTTCGGCTTCGTCACCTTCAACGAAGCATCCTCTGCCGAAGAGGCGATGTCACAGATGGATGGCGTCAACCTCGATGGTCGTCGCATCCGCGTGAACGAGGCGCAGGAGCGCGCTCCCCGTCGCGGCGGCGGTGGCGGTGGCGGTGGTTACCGCGGCGGCGGCGATCGTGGCGGCGATCGTGGCGGCGGCGGTTACCGCGGCGGCGGCGGCGGCGGTGATCGACGCGGTGGCGGCGGCGGCGGTGATCGACGCGGTGGCGGTGGCTACGGCGGCGGCGGTGGCTACGGCGGCGGCGGTGGTGGCGGGCGCTGGTAGCGCCCCCGATCAGGGATAGCGCTTCGGGGTGCGGCGCGGACGGTTCTCTTCCGCGGTGAAGGAGACGTCCTCACGCAGCCCGCTGCGATCGACCGTCCATCCGTCCAGCACCCCCGCGAGCTCGAGGAGGGCAGCCTCTTCGTTTGGCGCATCCGATGTGGTCGTCTCGGACCCTGCTGCGGTCTCCGTCGGGTCGGGCTCTGCTGGGGGGGGGGCCTCCTGCCCCAGTCGTGAGATGAGCGAGTGGGCGTCGGTGAGCTGTCGGATGAGGCTGGCGATCACCAGCCGGCGCAGGGCATGCCCCTCAGGAGAGCCCGATCCCACCAGGTCGTTGTAGGCGGCTCTTCCGAGGATGAGCACCCGAAGCTCGTGGCATGCGATACACGTGGCGCTGCGGGGCGAGTGGTCGATCAGCCCCATGTGCCCGAAGACTGAGGGCGCGGTGAGACGCGCCAGCTCTCGCATCTCGCCGTTGAAGTCGTGACGCTGGACCCGCACCTCGCCGTCGAGCAGCACGAACATCCTGTCGGATGTGCCGCCCAGCTCGCACAACTTCGCGCCGCGATCGATGCGACGGAGGTGAGCACGTGCGAGCGCGCGCGCCAGCGCGGTAGGATCTGCGTGAGGCACGCGATGGACGGCGATGAGGCGTCGCGCAACGGGGACCAGTACTTCGGCAGACATCGCAACCCACATATTCGGTCACGAGAACCTGGAACCTGAGTAAAATCCCGTCTCTGGGCAGCGCAACCCGAGGGTACCCCGATGCGGACGCTGATCTTCCTGGTGCTCGCCTGCTCGCGCACACCTGACGAGCGTCCCGTAGCTTCGCGAGCGCCCGAGGCGCCCCTGCTCCCCCCGCCCACGTCGCCCCAGCCCACCGCCGAGGAGCAGGCTGCGTCTCCACCGCCGACCCCCACGCCGCCCGAGAAGCGCTGTGAGCTGGTGTTCACCGCGGCAGACGCCGAGCGCGCCCATGGGCTGCTCGATGCGCTGGAGTCGGTCTGCACCTACGACGGGGTGTACGTTCGGGGCTGGCAGATGGAGATGCGCTGGGAGTCTTCTGGCGCTCCCGTGGCGTTCACGGCAGCGTCCGCGAGCTGCATTGAGGCGCCCTGGGTGGTCGGCGGTGCGCTCGCGGTCGGCGCATCGGAGGCGGCGCGGACAGCCTGTCCGAAGGCCGCGGCGCGGCTCGCGGAGATGGTCGCTGCGGGGGGCCTGCCGATCCCCACGGCGCCCGGAACGCAATAGCCGGGATCCATGTGGTTCCTTCTACTGTCTTGCGGCCCTCACACCACCGACCCACCGGCGGCGTCCGCCGCTTCGCCCGACGCGGTCGAGTCTGTCCCCGACTCGATCCCCGAGGCGACCTCGGGCGCACCTGAGAGACCTCCGGTGATCCCCTCGGCGCTGATCATGCCCCCCGGTCCGCCCCCGCTGCCGTTCGGCGCGCCCTACGCGTTGCTGGTCGATCCCGCGGTGCCCGGTCCGGCGCTCGACGGGAAGACCCTCACGCTGGTCACGCGCCACGGCGGCGGCTGCGGGGAGCACACCTGGAGCGTGGATCGACAGGAGGGCGCCGGACTGCGCCTGGCGCTGAAGCACGACGGCGGCGGCGATCTGTGTCGCGCGCTGCTGCGGGCGGACGTCCGGGTGGATCTGGAGCCGTGGTGGACCGAGATCTGCGCGGGCACGCCGATCACGCTGGTGGTGAACGCCGCGACCGATCGCGACGAGCGACCGGTGGAGATCACCGTGCCGGTGGACGGCGCGGCCTGCCCGTGAGGCCTGCCGGTGAGCGCAGCGTCGGGGAAGTCACCAACCGAGCGGGAGCTCCGGGCCGGTCTGCCAGCTTCCGTCCTCGTGAACCCACAGCACCTGACCCGCGTCGATCTCCTTGAGGACCACCTCGGCGCCGCCGGGGAAGAAGACGGTGACGGTCAGCCCCGTGTCGGCGTCGCCCAGGCCAAAGTGCTGCGTCAAGCTGTCCTGCACCCCCGTGCCCGAGCCGCCGGAGACATGGCGGAGCTGTGTGTTCTCATCTGAGGCCACCTCGACCACCGCGCCGATGGCGCTGCGGTTGCTTGCGCCCTGCCAGAAGCGATCCGCGGGACCGCCGGCGATCCCACCCACGACCCGAACGTGCAGCCACGCCGCGCCGGTGTCGAGGTCGTTGCGCAGCAGATCGTAGGCGACCATATCGAGGTCGCCGTCCTGATCATGGTCCGCGACAGCCGAACCCCAGCCGTTCGTGACCACGAGGCCGCTCTCGTAATTGCGCAGGGTGAACACGCCGGCGCCGTCGTTCTCGTAGTAGTCGCTGAATCGGCCTGTATAGACCGACGTGATGAACAGATCGAGATCGCCGTCGTTGTCGGCGTCCAGCAGCGTGGGGTTGGAGTGGGTCTCGCGGTAGTAGAGCCCGCGGGCGTCGGCCTCGTCGGTGTACCCGCCGGCGCCGTCGTTGATGAGCACCCGACTCTTATCGGAGAAGTGGTAGTAGAAGGGATGGGCGAGGTTGGCGTTTATCAGGTCGAAGTCGCCGTCGTTGTCGATGTCGCCGATCACAGAGCCGATGGTGTGGCCGTAGGCTCCCCATGTCTCGACGCCCATGGTGCCGTTCTCATCTGCGATGTCCGTGAAGGTGCCGTCGCCCGGGTTGGACAGGAAGAAATTGCGGTCGAGCCGGTAGTTGCTGATGTACAGATCCGTGTCGCCGTCGCGATCGGGATCGCCGGTGGTGACCCCGCGCCCGGCCTCGTTGGTGTCAGGCACGCCGGCTTTCTCCGTCCAGTCCGAGAACGTGCCGTCGCCATTGTTTCGCCAGAATCGGTCGTCGTAATTCTCGAAATACGCATACTCAGATGTGCACTCGTAGTTGGCGAGGTACAGATCCAGCCAGCCGTCGCCGTCGATGTCGGCCCACCCCGCGGCCTGTGTCTGCGAGGGCTCCTCTTCGCCGTCGCCGTTGCAGTCGATCTCGCTCTGGACGTCGTTGATGCCGCTCTCTTCAGTGACGTCCGTGAAGGCGCCGCTGCCGAGGCAGTCGTTCCACAGCAGCAGCTCGCTCTCAGCCCAGCCAAAATAGTCGAGACAGCCGTCGTTGTCGTAGTCGGCCCACAGGCCGCCGCTGGTGCTGGTGCCCGCCGAGATGAGGTCCGCGGTGACGTCGGTGAACGTCCCGTCCCCTTCGTTTCGGTACAGCGTGGGGCCGTTGGTCATCAGGTCGTCGTCGCCGTCGTTGTCGTAGTCTCCCCACGCCACACGACTCGACGCCGACAGCGCCTCGTCGAGCTGAAAGGGCTTGTCCCCGGCGGGGAGCTCGTCGTCGTAGATCACGGCCAGCTCGACGCGCCAGGTGTACCAGGTCGAGGCCAACCCGAGATAGTACAGGGAGTCGTCCACGCCGAACAGACGGATGCCGGCGTAGTACGGCTCGGCCTTCTCCCAGTAGGCCTCGAACAGGATCTCGGGTGTGGGAGAGGATTCTACCGAAGGGATCTCGTCGCGGTGGTACCCCGCGAACACGTAGTGCGGCTGATCGATATAGATGGGCTCGGCCAGCGTGTGCGTGATCCACTCGCCCGTGTTGTCTTCGGTGAGGCAGCGGGTGGCGGTGGCCAGCGGCGCCTCTGCGTCCCACATGTAGCCGTCGCTGCCGAAGTCGGGCCAGACCATCAGCACCGCGGGCTCGGGGTGTGGCCCCAGGTTGCTCCACTGCGCGCGCGCGCCCACCACCGTGCCCGGCCGATCGAGCTGAAAGCCGTTGGCGCCCTCGGTCTCCACCCGGTTGAGGTCGTAGGTGCCGTGGTTGCCCTGCCACGCGCCGTCGAGGATCTGATCCGCCAGGCTGTAGGTGCCGGAGTGGTTGCCGTGGAGGGTGATCCACTCGGCGCCTTCGGGGATGTCGGCGTCGGCGTCGTCGGTGCACGGGGCGGGGGTGGTTCCGGTGGATGTCGCGCTGGTGGGTGTCGTACCGGTTGAAGGGGTGGTGGCCTCGGGGCTGGTCCCCGAGTCTTCGCTGGACGAGCCGCAGGCGGCGAGGAGGAGCAGGGCGATCATGGAGACTCCGCGCGGGCCACGGCCTGGACGAAGGCCGCGGATCTTCGTTGTATCTCGGCGAAGTCGCCGGTCGCGATGCTGGGGCCGTGGAACAGGGTGCTGCCCACGCCGAGGGCCTTCGCCCCGACGCCCAGCCAGTCGCCGACGTTGGTCGGGGTGATGCCGCCGGTCACCAGGAATGGGAGCTGCGGCAGAGGCGCGCGGACGCGGGCGAGCCCCGCCGGTCCCAGCACGCTGGCTGGGAACAGCTTGATCAGATCGGCGCCGGCCACGTGCGCGTTCCACGCCTCGGTCGGGGTCATCACGCCGGGGATCGCTGCCGCTCCGCCGGCGTGGGCCGCGTCGATGACGGCCGGGTCGAGCACCGGGCTGATGATGTAGCGGGCGCCGCGGGCGATGGCCTCGCGGGCGGTCTCCACGTCCAGGCAGGTGCCCACGCCCAGGAGGAGCGTCTCGCCATGACGCGCGTGGAGAGCGGACAGCACGCCGAGGGCGCCAGGGGTGTTCAGGGTGATCTCGACGGCGCGGACGCCGCCGGCCTTCACGGCGGTGACGGCTTCGAGGAGACCGGCGGGGCCGTCTGCACGGATGATGCCGATGATGGTGGCGTCGATGAGCTGCTGTGCGATCTGGGACGGGGGCATCTTTGCTGGCTCGCTGGTGGGGGCCGGGGGGAATGGGGAGTAATTGATGATCGGAGCGGTCGGGGAGCAGTCGACGCCCAAAGGCTCCGCTGGAGAGACCACCGGCGCCGAGTCCGTGGTCCTTGGAGACGTGGAGTCGAGAGAACGCGGTCTCGTGGCGAGCGAAGCGACCGCGGAACCGTGAACCCCGCGAAGCCGTGCTGCCGCGGGTCCGAATAGACGTGGACACGCGGAGCCGACTCCACGGTTCCTCGCTCTCTCGGTTGGACGGACCTCACGAGTCCACGGAGACACGGCTTCACGTCTCCACGGAGCCGCGAAACACGCTTCCACGACTCCTCGTTCCACGGACCGCGAGGGGCCAACGCCCGCCGCCTCCCCATCCGTCCGACGTGTCCCCGATCAGAAACCAGCAAGAGCCAACCAACCTCCCCCTCCCCATGCTCCTCCACCGTGCTCATACAAGCGGCCACAGCACGGAGGCCCCATGCTCTCGCTCCTACTCCTCTCCCTCATCCAACCCGCCCACGCATGCGGCGGTCTCTTCCATCCCCCAGACGATCTCGCCGAGTCAGAGACCCTCGAGGCCATCCTCCAACCGGGCGACGGCTTCGTGCAGATCGACTACCGCGTGATCTACCGTGGAGACGCCGAGTCCATCGGCTGGGTCATTCCGCTGCCCGGCGCGTTCGAGAGCCTGGAAGACGGCGACGAGTCCCGATTCGACGATCTCCGCGCCGAGACGGACCCCATCGAGGACCTGCGGGAATTCCGCAACAGCGGGTGCGGCGACAAGAGCGACGGCGGCGACACCGGCGGCCTCACGGTCGTCGCCCAGGGCTTCACCGGTACCTACACCTGGTCGGCTCTCGACGCGACCTCCTCCGACGCCCTGCTGGGTTGGCTCTCCGGCAACGGCTTCGAGCTGGGCGACGCGGGCGCGACCATCGAGGAGTACGTCGCCGAGGGCGGCTACCAGTTCCTGGCGGTCGAGGTGGCCGAGGCTCCAAGCGGCGCTTCGACCCTGCCGCCGCTCTCGGTCC
Source organism: uncultured Enterobacterales bacterium (assembly GCA_964464515.1). Taxonomy (GTDB): domain Bacteria; phylum Myxococcota_A; class UBA796; order UBA796; family UBA2385; genus CAYXGP01. The sequence continues at coordinate 26,800 of CAYXGP010000060.1, read as the reverse complement.
GCTACAGCGGCGATCGGGTGGAGTACCCGGCGCGGATGGCCCGGCACGGCATGGACAGCTACTCGCACGTCGTGCTCTATGTGTTGGGTGATCAGCGCGCGCGCATCTCGGCTGGCTGGACCGAGCAGGAGCTGCCGTTCGTCTGGGATGATGGCGAAGACCCCGACTTCGTCCGCTACGATCTGTGGCCCATGGCGCTCGACGACGCCGGTCGTGCCGGGGCGTTCGCGGTGATCTACGCCGGGGAGTACGGCGGCGATCGGGTCACCCGCTTCGAGGTGCGCGGCGCGTCCGAGATCTTCTCCAGCGACGTGGTCTTCGCCATGGATGGCGGCACCGAGGAGATGCACACCGTGCTCTCCAACCGCGGGGGCTGTCGCGCGCCCGAAGGAGCAAAGGGGCTGCTGTTTCTGCCCGGTCTGTGGTGGCTGGGGCGTCGTCGCAGGACATAGGTCCGGAGCGACCTGATCTGTGCGTTCGGCTCAGCGTGTCTGCTCCGCCCGGTCTGCAGGGGGCGCGGCCGCCCAGGCTGCCCAGACGCCGTCCTGATCCGGTCCGCTGGTGGGGTCGTAGTCCGGCGCGGAGTCTCCGGCGATGGCTGTGAGGTGGCCGTGTGCTTCCATGCGGATGAACAGCGCGTCCTCGGTCAGCAGCGCCGCCAGATTCACCAGCCCCTCCGGCGCCCCGGCGTGGGCCAGAGCAGCGGCCTCGTCCAGCCGGGTGAGCGGGTCTGCTGCGGTGGGCGCGAGCTCGTCGGCGTGCAGATGGTGGTGGCTGTCTTCTTCCCCCCGAGGGACCAGGGCGACGCCGACTGCGCAGAGCCCCACAGCGCCAGCGACCAGCGCGAGGACGGTTCTCGGTGGGGCCGCGCGCCGCAGTCCGACCCCGAGCAGCGCCAGGGTGACCATCCCGCCGAGCAGGACCACGATGATCGGTCCCGTGGAGTGCTCGTAGCTGATCGCGACGCCGATCGCGCAGGACGTCAGACCCACCGCGTAGCCGACGGCCAGACGGGCCGCTAGCCCCTCGCAGAGGAGCCGGCCGACCACCGCGGGGATGATCAGCAGCGAGAACACAAGGAGCACGCCGACCACGCCGACGATCGCCGTCACCACCACGCCGAACGTCAGGTAGAACAGCAGGTCCCACAGCGCCACCCGCATGCCGCGTCGCCGCGCCCCCTCCGGATCCATGCTGATCTCGAGGATCTGCCGGTGGAAGACCGCGTGGACCGCGCCCACCGCTGCCACCGCCAGCGCCGCCGTCGCGATCTCGGACCAGCGCACCCACACGATGTTGCCCACCAGGAGCTGCTGGATCTTCTCCGCGCCGTGCGGGTCGTCCGACAATTCCACCAGGAGGACCCCGGCCGCTGCGCACACCGCGTAGGCGATGCCGATGATCGCCTCGGTGGGGACCCGGTCCTCCAGCTGCCGGACAGCGGTGAACACCACCGCTCCCACCGCCGACGCCAGCAGCGAGAGCGCCAGGGCCCACGGATGATCGGGGTCGAGCCCGAGGTAGACGGCCCCGGTCGCCCCCAGGGCGGCGCACTGCGCCAGGGCCAGATCGATGAAGATGATCCCCCGATCGAGCACATGCAGGCCGAACCAGCCCAGCGCGGCCATCGCCACCAGGCAGATGGCCACCGGCGGGAGCATCCACGACAGATCGATCATCGCGCGCCCCTCACCGCACCAGCTCGCGCACCAGCGCGTCGATGAGCGCGAAGTAGTCGGTCGCGGTCGGGGTGCCGCCGACGTCGCCGGGCAGCGCGACCAGGCGCGCGTCTGTGTCTTCGGCCAGCGCTCGGGCCACGCGCTCGGGATAGATGCTGGTGATCCCGATGAGGGTGCATCCCTGGCGCTGCATCTCTGCGGCCAGCCGCTGCCTGTGGCCCGCGGAGGGGGCGATGCCCGGGCGGTCCTCGATGATGCCCACCAGGTCCATCTCGAAGCGATCGATGAAGTAGGGCCAGCTCTGGTGGTAGAAGACGACCTTCCGCCCGGCGGACGCCTGACCCAGCCATCCCCCGAGCCGGTCGGAGAACCCGCGGGACTCCAGGAACACCCGCAGTCGTCCTGCGCGCGCGAGCTGCTCCAGCGAGGCTCCACCGATGAAACCCACCAGATCGGCGCCGAAGAGCCGCTCATGGATCTCTGCGCGGAACGCCGAGGCCCGCTGGGCGTAGTCTCCGGCGCCGGCGGGATCGACGCGGGCCAGGCCCTCGGCGATGCGATCGGCGGCGATCGCCGCGTTCAGCGGATCCAGCCAGAAGTGTGGGTTGCCGTCGGGGTGCAGATCGCCGCGGGCTCGGGAGACGTCGGTGGGCACCTCCAGCCGCGGCACGCCATCGGAGGCGCGCACATACCCGGCCTGCCCGGGGCGGATGCGCGGGTTGCCGGCGCCGTCCAGCAGACGCTCCGACCACAGCTCCAGGTTCATCCCCACCTCGATGAACAGGTCGGCGCGCGCCACCCGCGCCATCAGCGCTGGGGTGGGGGAGAGCGTGTGGGGGTCCTCGGTGCCGCGCGCCAGCACCGTCACGGTGGCGTCGGGGGCGAGTCGGTGGGTCACGTCGCCGAGCCACGGCAGCGTGGCGACGACCTCCAGCGCCAGCGCGGGGGAGACCCAGAGCAGGAACAGCAGGAGCGCGTTCATCGATTCACCCAGTACGGCTCGACGGGGTGGGAGCCCCACACGAAGGTGAGCTGCGCGTCGCCGAGCCACGACGTCCCGTCGGTGACCACCCCCGCGCGCAGGCGAAGGAACTCGGAGGTGTAGGCGGAGGCTGTGCCCCCCACCTGTTGTGCGCCGTCGCGGCCGTCGGCGCGGAGACCGAGGTACAGCGGCCGGAGGGGCTGCACCAGGAGCGTGGTGGTCCAGCCCGGCGGGTCACCCGCGCGTCGGAATCCCTCGGCCATCAGCACCACCGATCGCCAGGGACCGCGCCGCCATCGCAGCAAGAGGTCGGCGCCATCCAGCCGCTGCGCCACCAGACCGATCGCAGAGACGCCCATGCCGATCTCCAGGCCGCCCGGATCGGCGAACAGCTCCCCCCGGGCGAGCCACGCGGGCAGCGGCGTCTCACCCTCCGGGTCCAGCGGTGTGCCGCTCAGCGCGCCCCCGGTGAGGGTCAGCCCCGCGGCGCGATGGAGCGGGGGGCGCCAGTTGATCACGCCGCCGACGTCGCTCAGGCCGTGGTCTCCCAGGACGGCCACGAAGGGCGCAGGCGCTGAGGGCCAGGGCCAGTCGTGTGGGTGCATTCGATTGGTGATCCCGAACGGCACCTTGAACTGACCCAGTCGCGCCGACAGCCCCGCGGGCAGCGCCACCAGATCGACGTAGACCTCCTCGGGCGCCGCGGTGAACGCCGAGTGGGCGTCATGCTCGTCGGTTTCATCGTGCTCGTCGTGTTCGTCGCTGTGTTCGTCGCTGTGTTCGTCGCTGTGTTCGTCGCTGTGTTCCAGCGCCGGGCGCTCCTGCTCCAGCGCCACCACGGCCACCGCCCTGGCGAAGGGATCGACGTCAGCGCGCACGTCCAGCTCGAAGCTGCGCAGCCATGGTCCAGACCCCGGGGCGACGCCGTGGGGATCCCAGCCCACGGTGACGAGAGCGTCGCCGAATGCGGTGATGCGCGGGTTGAGCGACGTGGGCGGCGGCGGGGGTGGGGGGGCAGGCGGAGGAGGAGCCTCCGCGAGAAAGCGCGCGATGTCTTCCTCGATCGAAGGGGAGTCTTCGGAGGTGCTGTCTTCAGCGGACGTGTCGGCCTCCCCAGACGGGGGGGCCGCGCCGAGGGCCAGGCCCACGGAGAGGATGGAGAGCAGCATGACGCCACCGATCAGGAGAATCTGCGGACGCGCGCTGTCGCACGCAGGCGAACGGGCGCGAGCGCCCGAGCGGACTCAGCTGAGCGGTGGTGGAGAGGTCTTGGGGGCGTAGGACAGCGGCGGGCCCCGCGGGGCCTGCGCGCGCGCCAGGAGCGGGACGGTCGATGCGCGAACGGCTGGCAGCGGCAGGACTGTCTCTTCCTGCTCACCGGGATCATCGGCGAGCGAGTCCAGGGGGCAGCCGTGGTCGTGGTCGTGGGCCTCTGGGGCGGAGCGCGCCGGGTCTCGGTCGCTCTGTGCGGGCGCCTCAGTGAGCTCGATCACCTCGCCGTGATCGGCGCAGACCGCATGCATGACCTGGATCTGATGGACGCGGATCGACAGCGCCCCGAGCAGCCAGGCGAGCAGCCCTGCCATCAACACCATCTGCGCGAGTCGGCCTCTCCAACGGTCCATCCCTCAAACGGTATCGCGGGCCGATCGGCCGGGCCATCGTCCGTCTCTCCACAGCGGCGCCGCTGCTCGAACCACCTGGGGGCCGCCGAGGGCTGCGTCAACGCGGGTGCGTGGCCGCGCTACACTGTGCGACCCGCACCGGGAGGCCCCATGCTCAGCCTGCGCTCCCTCCCGCTGCTGCTCCCGCTCCTCCTCTCCTGCGACCTGCCGGAGGCGACCTCACAGACCTGGGCGTCCGCAGCCGACACCGCCGGGGCGACCACCGCGACGGGCCTGGGCGGCGGCCTGTTCGCAGAGGGGTGTCCTGTCGAGGGGCAGGCGCTGGCCCGCGAGATCGGCGTGAGCGCGACCCTGCCCGGCGAGGTGGCGGTGGGCACCGCGGGTGACTTTCTGCTGGCGAACAGGCATGCCGCCTACGTGATCACAGAGCCGGACAAGGGCTCGACCTACTACTACTACGGGGGGATCCTGGCCGACGCGGCGGCGATGGACGGCTGCACCCCGTCCGAGGATCGACTCGATGAGCTGGCGATCGTGCTGGGGCAGATCGACCTGCTCGACATCACCGGCTCGATCCTACGCGGCTTCCGCGGCGAGACGATCGAGGTGCTGGCCGACGGCTCCGATGGCGGTCCGGCCACCGTGCGCGTGACCGGCACCGACGACACCCACTGGCTCGTGGAGTACGAGCTGATCGCGGCGGCGGTGGAGAGCGGCGGGCGTCCGTTCTCGTCGGCCTTCGGCGCGGAGGTGACCGTCGACTACACGCTGAGCCCGAACAGCCCCGTGCTGGCGATCGAGCTCTCCGTGCGCAACCCGACCGACGAGGATCTGTCGCTGTTCTCAGCGCAGCTCCTGTCGCTGGCGCCGAGCATGGATCTGGTGGGGTACGCCTCCGATGAGCTGGACATCGGCGTGCTCGATCTGTCGATCGGGATCCCGTGGCTGGTGGCCGTGGACGACGCGGGCGCGGGCGCGCTGGCCTTCGGGACGCCGGGCGGCAACCTGGGCTATGAGGGCATCTCGGGCGTTGACGTGGCGGTCGATCTGCTCCACGCGACCACCGAGACGTTCGACCTCTCCCCTGGCGCCACCGACTCCCGGACCGTGCTGGTGTCCGTCGGCGGCGACGGCGGTCCCTCGGCGACCGAGCCGATGGCGGAGGCCAACCCCGAGCCGCTGACAGGACGTTCGTTCTCGCTGGAGGGGCTGTCCGGTGCCGTGGTGGATTCGGCAGGGACGGCGGTGGCGGGGGCCCGCGTGCGGGTGGAGACCCGCGCGCCCGACGCCGACTGGGGCGTGCTGGATGTGACCTTCTCCGAAGAGGACGGGACGTTCACCGCGCCGATCCCGGTGTTCGACGGAGATCCCTGGGAGTGGCGGCTGGTGGCGGAGGCCGACGGCCGCGATGACAGCGCGGAGGTGACCGTGACGCCCGGAGAGTCCGGGGTCAGCCTCGAGGTCTCGGAGCGCGGAGAGATCGCCTACGCCCTCACGGACGACGACGGTGCTCCCTCTCCGGCCCGCCTGTACCTGCTCCGGGACGACGGACAGACCCTCGATCTGTGGCTGACCGCCTCTGGGGTGGCCCCCGTTCCGCCGGGCACCTGGGACTTCACCGCGACCCGCGGCTACGAGTACGCCCCGGTCACAGGCGCGCTGGAGATCCCCGCCGGGGGCAGCGCGGAGCTGGCCGCAGAGCTGGTCCACGTGGTCGACACCAGCGGCTACCTTTCGATCGACACGCATGTGCACACCTCCGACAGCACCGACAGCCGCGTGACCCCTGCCGATCAGCTCCGCCACGGCGCTGCGCACGGCCTGGACGTGCTGCTGCACACCGAGCACGAGAACATCGTCGATCGCTCTGGTCTGCCCGCGCAGGAGGGCCTCTCGGACTGGATCACCAACGTCATCGGCGAGGAGGTCACCGCGACCCTGCCCGAGCACATGACCATGTTCCCCGTGGAGCCCGACGGCTCGCCGCGCGGGGGCATCGTGGAGTGGTACGGCATCGACATCGATGAGCTGTTCGCCGAGATGCGCGCGCGCTCGGATGGGGGGATCAACCTCATCAACCACCCCAGCTACCTGGACCTCATCGGCTGGGATCGCGTGACCGCTGAGCCCACTCTCGACGACCCCACCCTGCTGGGCCTGCCCGCTGACGCCGCGGTGTGGTCGTGGAACTTCGACGGCATCGAGGTGATGAACGGCCACAGCTCGCCGTTCTCCGACGGCAACCGCCGGTTCGACAATTGGCAGAGCATGATCAACGCGGGGGTGCCGCTGGTGGCGGTGGGGTGCAGCGATGATCACGGCGGCGACGAGGTGGGGTTTCCGCGGACGTACTTCCCGTCGTCCTCGGATCGCCCGGCCGATCTGAGCGAGGATGAGCTGGTCGAGGCGTTTCGGGACGGCGCCGTGATGGCGAGCGCGGGGGCGTTCGCGCGGGTGGGTGTGGGCGGCGCGGGGCCGGGATCGCTGGTCACACCCGTCGATGACGCGGTGGCGCTGGATGTACACATCGAGGCCATCCCCGAGATCGACGTGACGCACGCGGTGGTGTTCGTGAACTGCGATCAGGTGATGTCGATCGCCGCGGATGAGCCCGGCGGCGTAGTCAAGCTGAGCGAGCGCCTGGAGGTACCGGTGAGCGGAGACAGCGTGAGTGGAGATGCTGCGATCACCGTCGCGGCCTTCGGAGAGCAGTCTGCCCCCGCGGGCCTGCCGGGCACCAACGCGCACACCCCGCGCGTCCTCGTGAGCCCCATCTACGTCGACGCCGACGGCGACGGCCTGTTCAGCGCTCCCGGTGGGCGGGAGTGCGACTATGATCTCGCCGCGCCTTGAGCGCCTCCTCGCGGCGCTGACCCGCGCATGATCGGCGCGCTGGCTCTCCTCGCGGTGATCGCCTGCCGCTCTGGTTCTCCTGGCGACATCGCCGACTGCGGAGACGCGGACTGCCGACAGGAGTGGATCCTGGCGACCTGGGAGGGCGATCGCGCCGCTGCGGTCGAAGCCGTTCGGGCGCTGAAGGAGCCCATCGAGCGGCTGACGGTGGTCGCGGAGCTGGGGGAGCGGCACCCTGGCGAGACCCAGGCGCTGTGCGCGGGGCTCCCTCCCGGGCCGTCCCACGAGCGGTGCCAGCGGATGAACGATCGGCCGCATCTGTGGAAGGAGAGCAGCCCTGTCGCGCCGGCCGATCCGCGCGCCGCGCCCGGACCGGCCACCAACCAGCTCACGCCCGCGGCTGGCATCATCTCTTCCTTCACGGACGTGCCCGCGATGGACTCGGTGTGCGACGGCAGCGCGGACCGCCGAGCCTGCATCGAAGAGCGCGCTCGCGCTGCGGCGCGCAGCGGCGCCGGCCGGCGGGTGGCAAGGCTGTGTGGGGAGTTCGAGCCGGGGCGGTGGCGCTGGGAGTGCACCTTCACGGCTACCGAGGCGGGCCTGGTGGCTCGCGGGCGTGGGTTCTATGCACAGTCTACGGACCTGTGTCTGCTCACCGGAGACTTCCGCTCGCGCTGCCTGGCCCACGGCCTCATCCGGCTGGCCCGGCCAGTGCCGCCAGCCAGCGATGGGGAGGCGAGGCACTGGGTGAACCTCGTCGCTTCAGCCGACGCGGTGCGGCGCTCCTGGGAGCCACGCGACCCGGCGCTGGGAGCGGTGCTGGTGCAGCGCTTCTGGTCGGAGGTCACGGCTGCCGCCTGGGGGACCGCCCCGGAGGTCGTCGGCAACGCCCTCGACGTCCTCCCTGCGGAGGCGGTGCCCCACGCGCGGGCGGCGGCGGCGGCGCGCCTCCTCGCGCTGTCCGATCCGCGGTCGCGCGACCTCGCGGGGTGGGTGACGGCGCTGGGGATGGCGCTGGAGGCCCGCGCGGAGACTGCGCAGGGCGGGGCGGCGACCTCCCCCTTCGCTGGCGCCTTCGATCTATGGCCCGTGGACAGGGGCGATGAGGGGGAGATCCCCGCGGCGGTGTACCGGGGCACGTCGCGGCGCGCGCTCTCCGAGGACCGCGACACCGATCTGGCGATCTGCGTGCTGGAGGCGGCGGCGCGGCTTCGTCCGCCGGCGATGGCGCTGCTGGACGAGGGGGAGGCGCACCCCGAGCCCCGCGTCCGGTGGACCGCGTCTCGCCTGAAAGAGCGCCTCCAAGCGCGCGAGACGCGGCGCCGTCGCGGGACGCGTTAGCGACGCTCAAGCGCGGAGGCCCCCATGGGTGAGCTTGAGATCATGCGTTCGGCGAAATTCACGCCGGCCCTGAAGACCTACTGGTTGGTGCAGATGGCCTGGGTGATGACGGTGTCGTGCATCGGCGCGCCGCTGCTGCCGTTCTGGCTGTTCGGCCTGGGGCAGTGGTGGGCGGCGCGGCAGTACAACGCGCTGCAGTGCCACCTCACGCCGCGCTCGCTGGTGATCAAGCAGGGCGTGATCACCCGCATAGAGAAGAACATCCCGCTGGAGAAGATCACCGATCTGTCGCTGCGGCAGGGGGTCATCCAGCGCTGGATGGGCGTCCACGAGATCCGCGTGGAGACCGCTGGACAGTCTACGCCGGGCGGCGCGGACGCGGTGCTGGTGGGCATCGAGGACGCCCTGGAGTTCCGCAACGCGGTGCTCGGCCAGCGCGATCTGGTGTCGGGCTCGTCCGCGGCCGGCGACGGCGAGGGCATGCTCGAGGTCCTGCGGGAGATCCGGGATAGCCTCAAGTCCATCGAGACGTCACTGCACCGAGGCTGAGCCCTGGATGAGCGGCCCGCCCGATCCGCAGATCGACAACCTCGCGCGGATCCTGGACGTCTCCCCGGCAGACCTGCGCGCGGCGGCGGACGCGGCGCCGGCGTCGTATCAGCGCTACTCCCTGCCCAAACCCGACGGGCGTCGGCGCTGGATCACCGCGCCCGTCTCTGAGCTGAAGGCGCTGCAGCGACGGCTGCTGGAGAAGGTGCTGTACACCCGGCCCGCCCACCCGGCGGCCCACGGGTTCGTGCCGGGGCGCTCGATCGTCACCAACGCGCGGTGCCACCTGCGTCAGCGCTGGATCGCGGGGTTCGACATCTCGGGGTTCTTCCCCGGCACGCGGAGCGAAGCGGTCCGACGGGTCCTCGATGGGTACCCCGAGCTGGCGGGGGCCGCGGGGTCGCTGGCGCTGCGGCTGGTCTGCCTGGAGGACGCGCTGCCGCAGGGGGCTCCCACCAGTCCCCACCTCGCCAACCGGGTGATGATCGACTGCGACGTGGCGCTGAGCCGGGGGGCCACCAGGGAGGGGCTGATCTACACGCGGTACGCAGACGACCTCACCTTCTCCGGGCCGAGCCTGCCGAAGGATCTCACCCGACAGGTCCGGGCGGTCCTCGCGGGCGCCGGGTACCGCCTGGCGGAGCGCAAGACCCGACGGATCGGCGCCCACCGGTGCCAGATGGTCACCGGGCTGGTGGTGAACGACCGACTCGGCCTGCCCCGGCCGCTGCGGCGTCGGCTGCGGGCGGTGCTGCACGACGCGCGCACCCGCGGGATCGACGCGGCGCTGGCGCGGAGCGATGACCTGTCCTGGGATCGCCTGCACGGGCTGCTGGCGCTCCAGGCGATGTGGGACCGTCGCGCGGCGCGTCAGGCGCTGGAGGAGCTGTACGCGCTGAGCGCCCCTGCCAGCGGAGCCCCGGCGGGCGGTTACAAGCGCGGACCAGCGCCGGGATCTTCGTGATCGACTTCCAGCCCCACCTCGACGCCGCAGCGGAGCAGCTCGCCGACTACACCGCGCGGGAGCTGCGGGTGTTCGCGACCAGCTCCTTCCAGCCGGGCAGCGTGGTGCTGCTCGACCTCCTGGGGCGCTACGCCCCGCGGGTGCCGGTCTACTTCCTCGACACCGGCTACCACTTCCCCGAGACCCTCCGTTGGCGCGACACGGTGGCGGCGGCGCTGGGCCTGCGGGTGGTGAGCCTGCGCTCGCCAGTGGGGCGCATGCAGCAGCGCGATCGACGCGGCAACCTGCTGTTCGTGAGCGACCCCGACCACTGCTGTCACCTCAACAAGGTGCTGCCGCTGGAGGCGATCATCCACAGCAGCGACGTCTGGGTGAGCGGGGTGCGCGGCGGACAGACCGCGGCGCGCGGCCGGATGGGCTGGGAGGGCCGGGGCCGCCACGGCGTCCTGCGCTTCCACCCGCTGATAGATTGGGACGCGCGGATGGTACACCACTACGCGCAGGGGCTCGATCTCCCGCCGCACCCCCTGGCCGACGCCGGCTACGTCTCCATCGGCTGTCAACCCTGCACGCGGTCGTGGGCCGACTCGCTGGATGACCGCGGCGGTCGCTGGTTTGGCATGAAGAAGCAGGAGTGCGGCCTGCACCTCGACGTTGAGACGGAGACACCGTGAGTAACGGAGGCACCCGGATCGACGGAGGGACTGGCAGAGAGGGCCTGCGCGCGCTGGTGACCGGCGGCGCCGGCTACGTGGGCACCGCGCTGACCGCCGCCCTGGCCGCTCGCGACGACGTGGCGGAGGTGGTGGTCTACGACAATCTCTCCAGACCCAACCCCGCGCTGTTCCTCTCGGAGCGGCTGCCGTCGAATCGCATCCGGTTCGTCTGGGCGGACGTGCTGGACACCCGCAGGATGCGCGCAGAGCTGGACGGCATCGACGTGGTGTACCACCTCGCCGCGCGCGTCTCGACACCATTCGCCGACGCCGACGTACACGGGCTGGAGCAGGTCAATCACTGGGGCACCGCTGAGCTGGGCTACCTGCTCGAGGAGCGTCCGCAGACTCGCTGCGTCTACCTGTCGAGCACCTCGGTGTACGGCGCTCGCAGCGAGCCGGCCACGGCAGACACTGCGCCGCACCCCCGGACCTCCTACGGGATCTCCAAGCTGCGGGGCGAGCGCGCGCTGGAGCGGCTGGGTGAGCGGCTGCGGGTGGTGCGGGGCGGCAACGTCTACGGCTACAACAAGGCGATGCGATTCGACGCGGTGGTCAATCGATTCATGCTCCAGGCGCACATCGGCCGTCCGCTGGAGGTGCACGGAACGGGACAGCAGGCGCGAGCGTTCATTCACATCGACAGCCTCGTGCGGGTGCTGCTCGCGGCGGGGCAGGAGGGCGCGCTGCCGGGTGTGTGCAACGCCGTCGAGCGCAACGTCACCGTCAACGATCTGACCGGCGTGATCCGCGAGCTCTACCCCGAGCTGGAGCTGCGGTACATCCAGCAGGACACCCGACTGCGCAACCTCGTGGTGGAGCCCGAGCCGCGGCTGGGGCCGTGGCTGGACGGGCGCTCTCTGGGCGACCAGCTTCGGGAGTTTCGCAGCCGGTTCGCGTTCGAGCCCCTGCGGTGATGTTGCTTCTGTTGGCCTGCGGGCGGGTGGAGCCCGCGAGCGTGCAGGTGATCTCCAGCGCGGACACCCTGCCGGCCGACGGACGATCCCGGATCGTGGTGAGCGTGACCGGCACCACGGAAGGCGCGGCCCCCGAGGTGACGGTCGATCCGGGCGCGGTCGTCTCGGTCGAGCCGGCGACCGACGGCTGGGCGAGCGCGACGGTGCAGGCGGGTACATGGCCCGGCGACGTGACCTTCACGGTGGACGGCGCCGTCGTCACCGGCGTGCTGGAATTGACGCCGCCGACGCCCTGGTCGGTGCAGCTTCACACCCACGGCAGCCTGTCCGAGGGCAACGGCAACATGGCCCATCACACCGCGCAGGCGGCGGAGACCGGCGTCGACGTCATCTGGTGGACCGATCACGACTTCGGGTACGTGCCCAGCCGCGACATGGTGGTCGAGGGGGTCGACTTCGAGAGCGGCGAGCTGTCGGCGGAGGTGCCGGGCTGGCCGGGTGAGGCGGCGGTTGCGGCTGCGCTCGAGCGGCTGGACGGCGAGCTGGAGGTGCTGAGCGTGGTTACCGCAGACGCGGCGGGGGAGGGGAGCTACGGCTGGCGGCTGGACGGCAGCTCCTCGGGCGTCCAGCGATCGGCGCGGTACCTGCTCTCGGTCGCCCCGCGGATCCACTTCCGCTCCCTGCTGGCCGGGGTGACCGCGTCCCTCAAGCTCCGTCCCGGTCGTGACGCGGACGGCGCTGAGCTCTGGATCACCTTCCCGCTGGACGCCCGCGGAGCCGGACGCGACGAGTTTCGCAACGAGGACTATCGGCGGATCGACCTGTACTGGTCGGCGGAGGACCACTCGGCGCTGGCCGGCGAGGACCGCGCCCTGGTTCGGATGGACGCCCCGGTCGGCGAGTGGACCGACATCTCGGTCGATCTCACGGCGGTCGCGCTGGAGGCGTTCCCTTCGGTCGGGGTGGACCAACACATCGAGCCGGTCATCGTCGAGATCCGCGCCACCGACGCCGCTGCATTCGACATCGACGCGCTGGGTTGGCGGTCCGCCGTGATCGGCGAAGATCTGCGCGACGCCCAGCGCCAGCTGCTGGAGGAGACGGCCGGGCTGAACGATGCCGGAGTCCAGCACCTCGTCGGGGTCGAGATCTCCCCGCTGCCGGGCGGGCACCTGAGCGCGTTCGGCGACGAGGTCCCGCTGATCGACTACACGGCGGGCGGTCCGTGGGATCTGACCGCGGCCACAGGCGCGGTCCAGACCGCCGGGGGGCTGGTCTCGCTCAACCACCTGCTGGGCACCAACGGTGAGGTCTTCGCGGAGGACGAGCGAGCCGCCCTGGTCAAAGACGCGATCGACGACCTCGACGCCGGCGGGGTGTACGGCGTCGATCTGGTCGAGGTCGGCTACAGGGCTCGGGTAGGCGAGCTCGCCGACTTCCTGGAGATCTGGGACGGGCTCTCGCTGCGGGGGCACCGGCTGACCGGAGTCGGCGCCAGCGACGTCCACGATCGCATCTCGTGGGCCGACATGGACAACAACTTCGTCACATGGGTGCCGGCGGCCACGGCCGAGGCTGACGAGCTTCTGGCCGCCCTCAAACGGGGCGCGGCCTGGTTCGGCGATCCGGCCGACTTCCCGGATGGGATCTCCGCTCGGGTCACTGCGCCGGCGCACAGAGCGGTGGCCGGACAGGTGGTGCCGGCCGATTCTGGCACGGTCACAGCCCACTTCAACGCCGATCCACTCCGGGCGGGCTGGGCGGTCGACTGTGTGGTGGACGGAGCCGTGGCCGAGAGCTGGACCGTTCCATTGGATGGTCCGTTCACAGCCGGGTGCGGGGCTGACTCCGCCTCCGCCATGTTCGTTCGGTTCGCGGTCCGAGACGGAGACCGGGGGGTGCTGTATACGAACCCCGTCTTCTTCGGGGATGATGAAGACGGAGCCCGCACTCCCCAGCCCTGATCTCTACACCGGCTGCGGGTCCTCGAACCCCCGCAGCGCATGCTCCCTGTCAGCACTCCACGCCCCACCTGCTGCGGGTCGGACCCGTCGATTCGTGATCCGACGAGCGTGGGGGCGCACGTGGATCGACTCCACGCTGACACATGCTGCGACCTGGGGAGCCTGTCGCTTCGGAGCCAGCGCCACCAACACCACGCCCACCAGCAGCACTCCGCCAGCGACCAGGGTCTGCGAAGTCACCGCTTCCCCACCGAGCGCCCAACCCAGCGCCACCGCGATCACCGGGTTGACGAACGCATACGTCGCGACCAGCCGGACCGGGGCGTTCCGCAGCAGCCAGGCGTAGGCCCCCCCGGCGAAGACCGATCCGACGACCACCAGGTACACCAGGGACAGCCACGTCACCGTCGGCACCGACGCCCACTGGATCCCGGACAACTCCCCCCGCGCCAGCCCGGCCAGCAGCGACGCGGTGCCCCCGAACAGCATGGCGGTGCCGAACGCCATCAGCGACGTGGGGTGCTGTCGCGCGGAGCCCAGCTCCAGAGAGCCCAGCGACCAGCTCGTGGCCGCGACCAGCAGCGCGCCCAGGTAGAGCGGCGGAGCGGCCAGCGTCTCTGCGCCCAGGCCGGTCAGGTGCGCGACCCCGGCGATCCCCAATACAAGGCCCACCAGGACCCGAGCCGACGGCCGCTCCCCGCCGCGGGCCCATGACCACAGCACCAGCTGACTGGGGATGGTGGCCATGATCAGCGCGGCGGTGCTCGACGGCACCTGCTGCTCGGCGAAGCAGACCAACGCATGCCCGCCGAAGCTGAGCAGCAGCCCGGCGCGTGCGGCGGCGAGCAGCTCGGAGCGGGTGGGCAGTCGAACCCTGCACGCCCGCAGGATGGACACCAGGATGGAGCCCGCGATCAGGGAGCGGACCCCGGCGGTACTGAACGGAGGAAGCGCCTCCACCACCCAGCGGATCGCGAGGTACGTAGAGCCCCAGGCCAGGTAGACCGTGAGCAACGCGGCGGCGACCGCGAGTCGCTTGTCGCCCCTCATGGCTGCGTCCAGGCGAGCCAGTTCCAGTACAGTACGGTGGCGGCCGAGCCCAGCGCCCAAGCGCCGATGATCATCGCAGACATAGCAACCTCCCCGCGGGTTCTCCGCGTTCAACCGGCCACCTCCGGGTGGCGCACTCGTAGGTTCGCACCCGCGTCCTCCGCCCGACAGGTACAGGAGGCGACAACTGTGAGGGGTACAGTTCGAACCCGAAACCGGGGGGCGGAACTGTACCGGTACAATCACCCCGGAACTGTGTCTGGTGACCGCTGAGCGGGAGGTGCACGATGGGTGGAGAGCTGGGAGGACCCATGAACGCACCCGCCGAAACCCGAAAGAGTGGCTCTCGAAGCAAACGCTCCGGAACCGAGGGCCCGCTCTACGAGCGCGTCGCCGACCGCCTGCAGGGACTCGTCGAGCGAGGCACCCTGCGCCCGGGGGAGCGCCTGCCGTCCGTTCGGCGGCTGCATCGCCAGTGGAGCGTGAGCGTATCGACGGTGCTGGAGGCGTACAGACTGCTGGAGGACCGCGGAGTGCTGGAGGTGCGTCCGCAGTCTGGTCACTATGTTCGCGCCCGCCCGAACCGGATGCCGGAGCCCCGCCCCGAGGCCCGGCCGCTGCGCCCCCGGGAGATCGATCAGAGCGATCTGATGGTGCGGGTGACCATGCGCGCGGGGGCTGCGGGCCTGGTGCGGATGGGCTGCGGGCTGCCCGACCGCTCGCTGCTGCCCATCGATGCGCTGAATCGCACGATCGCGCGTGTGGCGCGGAACAACACCGACAGCCACGACTACACGGTCTCGCCGGGGCACCCGCGGCTGCGTCGGGTGCTGGCGGCGCGTATGATCGACGCCGGGTGTACGCTGCACGCCGACGATCTGGTGATCACCAACGGCTGCCAGGAGGCCCTGGATCTGTGTCTGCGCGCGGTGGCGCGTCCGGGAGACGCCGTCATTGTCGAGTCGCCGACCTACTTCGGGCTGCTGGAGGTGATGAAGAGTCAAGGGCTGCGCGCGATCGAGGTGCCCGGTCGTCCCCGCGCGGGAGTCGACGTCGACACGGTCGCCGCGGCGCTGGCTCCGGAGGGCGAGCGCATCGCTGCCGTGGTGCTGTCTGCCAATTACACGAACCCCCTGGGCGCGCTGGTCTCCGACGAAGACAAGGCCCGGCTGGTCGCGCTGTGTCGGCAGCGCGGGGTCCCGCTGATCGAGGACGACGCCTACGGCGAGCTGGGGTTCGACGGGCAGGGCTCCTCAGGGGGGAAGGGGCGCCCGCGCTCGCTGAAGGCCTGGGACGAGGACGGCACCGTGCTGTCTTGCGGAACGCTCAGCAAGACGCTGTCTCCGGGGCTGCGGGTGGGTTGGGTCGCGGCTGGCCGGTACCACAGCGCTGTGTCCCGGATGAAGATGGTCTCGACGCTCGGGAGCCCCACCGTTCCCCAGCTCGCCGCGGCGGAGTTTCTGCGCGACGGCGGCTACGATCGCCACCTGCGCAGGATGCGCAGAGTCTACCGTGATCGCGTCCGCAGGATGTCCGAGGCGGTGCATGCGGCGTTCCCCGAGGGGACCCGCCTGTCCAGACCCCTGGGTGGGCAGTTTCTCTGGATCGAGATGCCGGAGCCCGCCGACGCGATGGACGTGTTCGAGGCCGCATGGGACGCGGGGATCGCCGTGGCGCCGGGATCGATGTTCTCGCCTTCGGGGGGGTATCGCCGCTCCCTGCGCCTCAATTGCTCGGTCCCCTGGAGCGACGCGGTGGTGCAGGCTGTTCACACGCTGGGGACGCTGGTGGCGAGTCGCGTGTGAGCAGTGTGAGCAGTGTGAGTCCGTGGCGGCACGCGGCCGTCGGCTGGCTCCTGCTGGGGACCTGGTTCGCGCTGCTGGTGGGGGCGCTCACCTGGCCCGTCGCTGTCGAGCTGGACGGCCCCGTCCTGGGCGAGCCCCGCGCGGACACGATCAAGCACCTGTGGACGCTGTGGTGGGCGCTGACCACCGACGGGGGGCTGCCGACCTCTACGGCGCTGCTCAACGCGCCGACCGGCGCGGCCATGACCATCTACGAGCCGCTCAACGCCTGGCTCGCCCGCGCGATGCCCACGCGAGAGGTGACGGCGGTAGCCAACCTGCTGGTGCTGATCAACCTGCTGGCGACGGGGCTGGCTGGAGCTTGGCTGGGGCGCACGCTCACCGGCGGCTGGCTGGGGGCGTGGGCAGCGGGCTCGGTGCTGTGTGGCTCCAGCGTGGTGGCGTGGTTCGTGAGCCTGGGGGTGGGGGAGCTGCTGCACCTGTGGTGGATCCCCGCGACGCTCGGGCTGGCGGTCCACCTCCGCAGGCGCCCGCACCCCGCGCTGGCGATCCTCCTGGGACTGTCCGCGGGGGCGACGCTGTGGAGCTGCTTCTACTACGGGCTGTTCCTGGCGATCGCGCTGCCGATCCTGGCGCTGGACGCGCTGGTGGAGCCGGAGGGGCGCGCGCGCAGGGCCCGCGCCTTCCTCGGTGCTGGCGCGGCGGCGGCGCTGGCGGCGGCGGTGGTGATCGCCGTCTACCAGTCCGATCAGACCTCCCACGCGCGGGCGATGCAGATCGACGAGGCCGTCGAGCTTCCGGAAGATCGGCTGGAGGTGGCAGACCTGCTGCTGTGGCGTCACCGCCTGACGGGCACGGAGCGGGGGGCGTACTGGGGCGGACGGACCATCGGGTACGCGGTTCTGTTCCTGGCGGTATGGGGAGCGCTCCGGCGGCGGCGCGAGGCGCGTCCGTGGCTGCTGATCGCCGCCGCGGCGATCGTCCTGGCGCAGGGCAGCTACCTCGCGGTGGGGCTGGCCGACGCGGAGCTCGGGGGCGCGCGGATCCCCCTGCCGTACCTGCTGCTCAACCGGGCGCTGGAGGCGCTGTCGGTCAGCGCGCACTTCCCCGCGCGGTTCCTGGCGCTGGCGGCGTGCGCTGTCTGCGCGCTGGTGGCCCTGGGCGTGCGGCGATCGACGGCGCCCCTGGTGATCGTGGCGCTCGTGGAGACCGCGCTGCTGTCTCAGCAGTCCTGGCCCTGGGCCCGCACAGAGCTGCAGAGCAGCGCGGGCCTGCTGGCCCTGCGAGATCACGCCGGCCACGCGATGGTCGATCTGGATCTGGCGTTCGACGCCCACCCCGAGCGTCGGCGGCTCTCGCTGGGCGCGCAGATGGCGCACCACCACCCCGTGAGCTCGACCCCCCTGGAGCGCGTAGAGCGCGCGAACCCCGAGGGCGCCGCGCGGATCGCGGCGCTGCGCCTGACGCCGGACGTCGAGGCGCTGATAGAGCGCGGCGCGCTGCTGCGGGGCGACTACCGCGGAGACCTGGTGGTGCTCGAAGACGCCTCGTTCACGGAGCTGCAGATCCACACCTTCGGCATGGACCCGGAGACGCTGCGGCTCCTGATGGGCGAGCTCTCCGCGCTGCTCGGCGCGCCGCTGGTGGCAGAGCCGCCCACCCTGGTCTGGGAGCTGCCCCGCGCGGCCCTCCCCCCCGTCCAGGCCCAGCGAAAGCGGACGGCGCACGCTGAGCGGATGGCGGCGATCCTCTCCAATGAGCGATTGCCGTGGCGGGAGACCTCCGTCGCTGGTCAGCGGCACCGGCTCCCCGTGGAGGACTCCTCGGCGCGATAGGCTGCCTCATCGGCCCGAAACCCCGGTGAATCCATGCTGCTCGCCCTCCTGTCCATCGCCTGCCAGGCCAGCTCCGACGAATCCCGCATCGCCACCGCCCCGCGCGGTCGGCTGGCCCACGAGCGCGAGTCCGCCGAGGAGATCACCCCCGAGCCGGTGGCGATGCCCGCCGGCGAGGTGATCATCCGCTCGTCGTGTTTCGGCGGCGGCGAAGAAGAGCTGATGCGGAAGTCGAGCGGCGCGCGGGGGAGCACCCGCAGCAGCGGTCCCTCGGCGCTGTTCGGGGCGGCGCCTCGAACAGCGTCTTCAGCTCCGTCTTCAGCAGGGTCGGCGAAGTCCTCCGCGTCGCCGAAGAAGCGCTCCAAGCCCTCTCCCCGGGCCGAGTCCGCGCCTGCGCCCGCCATGTCCATGTCACCGCCGCCGCCGCCGCCGGCCGACATGGCGCCGTCGGAGCCCTCGCCGGGGGTGATCGGCAACATCGCCCGAGACCGCTCCGACGCCGATATGGTGATGGAGCGCGAGGAGGCCCCCCGGAGCAGCAGCCCGGAGCTGGGGTGGGGCGACACCATCTATCTGTCGAACGACGACTCGATGAGCCTCGCCAGCGCGCAGCGGGTGCTGTGGTCGGTGGAGAACGGGCAGACGCCGAAGGTCTCCGAGATCCGCCCCCACGAGCTGCTCAATTACTTCTCTTTCGACACGATCGCGCCAGCGCGGGAGCGCACATTCAGCGTGCTGGGGGCAGCCGCGCAGGAGGGCGACGATCTCAAGGTGGCGCTGTCGGTCAAGGGCGCCACGCCGCCGCGCCAGCCGCTGGACCTCACGCTGGTGGTGGATCGCTCGTGCTCGATGCGCGCAGAGGGCCGCATGGAGTACACCCAGCGCGGACTCAATCTCCTCGATGAGCAGCTCGTGCGCGGCGACCGGGTCGATCTGGTGCTCTTCGACAGCGGGGTGTGTACAGCGGTGGAGGGCTACGTTGTCGGTCGCGACGAGCCCGACATCCTCCGGAGCGCGGTCGCGAAGATGAAGCCTACTTCATCGACCGATCTCGACGCGGGACTCAAGGAGGCCTACCGCATCCAGGCCAGCCGGAAGGACGCGGCTTCCCGCAACCGACGCGTCATGCTGCTCACCGACGCGCAGCTCAACTCCGGAGATGTCAACCCCGACACGGTCTCGGAGATCGGCAAGCGACTGGAGGCCGACGGGATCCGACTCACCGGGGTGGGCGTGGGCCGCGACTTCCGCGACGACGTGCTGGACATGCTCACCGAGAAGGGCAAGGGCGCCTATGTCTACCTGGGCTCCGACGCGGTGGTCGATCGCATCTTCGGTCCCGGTTTTGACTCGCTCACGCAGACGATCGCGCACGACGTTCAGTTCTCGCTCGACCTCCCCGACAGCCTGGCGCTGGTGCGTTTCTACGGCGAGGAGGCCAGCACCGACGCCGCGGACGTCCAGCCGATCAACTACTTCGCGGGCACGTCGCAGGTGTTCTTCCAGGAGCTGCGGGTGCGCGACGGCCGCGTCCGCCCCGATGACATGGTGAACCTCATGGTCGCCTACACCGACGCCACCAGCGGCGAGCGGCGCACCGAGGACTTCCGCACGTCGGTGGGTGATCTGCTCAACGGCGATCGACACAACCTGGACAAGGCCGACGCATTGATGGCTTGGAGCGACACGATCCTGGCGCGCGCGATGGGCGATCGCGGCTGCGGAGAGGCGATCGGGACCTACCGCCAGCGCGCCGCGAAGCTCTCGGACGACGCAGAGGTCGGCTACCTCAATGGCATCACCGGCAGACTGTGCGGGGTCGACCTCAGCGATCCGCAGCCCGGCGTGGTCTACAAGGTGCGGCTCGACTCCGACGTCCCCATCGCCGAGGTGGGCATCAGCTGCGCGGGGCAGACGCTGACGGAGCGGCTGTCATCGGGCAGCAACATCGCGCGGTTCACCTCGGTGCCGGCCGGTGAGTGTACGCTGGTGCTGCAGGGGCCGGTGGAGATGCGACAGGCCGTGGTGGTGCCCGCGACGGGCGGGCAGGTGCGCTGCGTATTGCGCGGCGGGCGCGTGAAGTGTTCTTGACGGTGCCTCCCCCTTTGAGTTTGTAGTCCTGCCTGGAGGACGTCATGAAGAGTCAGAGCAAGCGTCGAAACACCACCCGGGGCGACGGCCCCAACAGAGGACAGGCCGGGCCCGGAGTGAGCAGTCCTGGGATTGGCAGTCCTGAGATGGGCAGTCCGGGGATGAGCAACGCCGAGCAGCAGGAGGCCCTGTTCACCGGTCGGCTCGACGCGGATATGGCAGAGGGCGCGGACATCCCTCGCCAGGACATGATCTACGAGTACCTTGCGCACCGCATGGGGTATGGCTCTCCCAGCGGCGGCGATCGCCACATGCTGGCGGCGTGGGGCTACGACGAGCCCGAGATCATCGAAGGCAAGAGCGGCTTCGCCATGAGCCTGTTCTGTCCGGCGGACGGCCCGACCCCCGAGACCGCCGAGGGCCCGCTGCGGCCGGTTATCGTCTTCCGCGGCACCGAGCCGACGCAGCTCTCCGATCTGTTGACCGATCTCGATCCCGCGGGGGTGGGGGCGGCGCAGGTGCAGGAGAACGAGCTGGTCATCCTGGACGCGCTGCGGCGTCTGGCAGGCGAGGGCGGAAAGGTCGATCTGCTGGGTCACAGCCTGGGCGGCGCCATCGCGCAGCTCGTCGCATGCGCGCACCCCGAGTTCGTGGGGCGCATCGTCGGCTTTCAGTCGCCGGGTGTCCCCACGCAGATGGCGCACAGCGTGGTGGCCTACAACAAACACGCGGGCGATGCTGGTGAGCACCAGATCGACGCGACGTACCACGTGGTCGACAACGATCTCGTTCACAGAGCAGGTGAGGCGCGGCTGCCAGGGCAGACGTACACCCACGACAACGACGCCCGCGGGCCGCTGTCTGCGCATACGGGGATGATCCTGGGCGGGGCGGCCCGGCACCAGATCGACAGTATCGACAAGAACGAGCACCCCGAGGGCGTGAGCCGCAACCAGCACGGCGAATGGAGCGAGCCGCTGCGCGCTGGCGCGGGCGCGCTGCTAGGGCGCGGAAAGGGCTCGCAGGAGTTCGAGCGTACGTCCGTGGTGCGCAACCTGTTCAAGGGCGGGCACTACCTGCTCGAAGAGATCCGCGAGCCGGAGAATCGGCAGCGGCTGGAGGCGGCCTACCCGGAGATCGCCGCCGCGGATCGCGCGCTGCAGAGAGGGGACCACCGCGGCCTGGACCAGATCGTGGAGTCTCCGCCGCGCACCCTCTCCGATCGAGATGGTGAGCGCTTGCGCGAGTACATCCAGACGTGGTGCGATCGGCGACGCCAGCCGAATCCGCTGGGCCTGTCGAGGGGGCTGTGATGGAGAGGGCCCTCCTGCTCCTTCTCTTTGCATGCAGCGCTGACAAGGGCGGCGTTGATACAGCAGGAACGGTCTCGCAGGCGGTGATAGACGCCGACAGCGACGGCTACACGGTAGACGCCGACTGCAACGACGCCGACAGCGCCACGCACCCGGGAGCCGCCGAGCGCTGCGACGGCACCGACAACGACTGCGACGGCCAGATCGACGAGGACGTGCTGGATGTCTTCTACCTGGACGCCGACGCCGACGGCTACGGCTCCGCTGGCGACACCATCGAGGCCTGCGAGGCGCCGGCGGGCGCTGTGACCAATGGAACGGACTGTGACGACTCGGATCCGGGGGCATACCCGTCTGCTCCCGAGGTCTGCGACGGAGTGGACAATGACTGTGATGGAGAGACAGACGACGGCGTGACGCTCACGTTCTACACCGACGCAGACAGCGACGGCTACGGCTCAGCAGACGCTCCCGTCGAAGCCTGCGCGGAGGTCTCTGGTCTGACCGAAGACGCCACCGACTGCGACGACGCCGACGCCTCCGTGTACCCCGACGCCGCAGAGACATGCGACGGCATCGACAACGACTGCGACACAGAGACGGACGAGGAGGTCGAGGACACGTTCTACGTCGATCTGGACGGCGACGGCTTCGGAGACTCCGGCGACACGGCTACGGCCTGCGCCGCCCCGAGCGGGTACACGGCAGAGCCTGACGACTGTGACGACACCAACCCCGACGTCCACCCCGGGGCCGACGAGGACGACTGCACCGACCCGACCGACTACAACTGCGAGGGCTGGGGGGGCGGCGCCGACGCGGACGGCGACGGCTGGGCGGCCTGCGAGGACTGCGATGATACGTCTTCGGGCGTCTCTCCGTCTTCTCCCGAGCGCTGCGACGACCGCGACAACGACTGCGATGGCGACACGGACGAGGACGCGGTGGACGCCTCCACGTGGTACATCGACACGGACGGCGACGGATGGGGCGTAGACACCTACACGCTCACCGACTGTGAGCAGCCCACGGGCTATGTCGCAGATACAGGGGACTGTGACGACTCATCAGCAGACGCCTCGCCGGACGGCGCAGAGGTCTGCGACGGGCTCGACAACGACTGTGACGGCACCACAGACGGCGCTGACGCCGCAGACGTCACCGAGTGGTACATCGACGCAGACGGCGACGGCTGGGGGAGCGCGGACACCTCTGAGTCCGCATGTGACGCCCCCTCCGGCTACACAGACAACGACGACGACTGCGACGACACGTCCGCAGACGCAGCGCCCGGCGGCCTGGAGGTCTGCGACGGGCTCGACAACGACTGCGACGGAGCAGCCGACGGCGCAGACGCCCTCGACGCCGTGACCTGGTACGGAGACTCAGATGGCGACGGCTTCGGCGACGAAGATGACGCAGCGGACGGCTGCGACGCGCCGTCAGGCTACGTCGCCTCCGATGAAGACTGCGACGACACCAACGCGGACAGCAGCCCCAACGGCGTCGAGGTCTGCGACGGGATCGACAACGACTGCAGCGGTGACGTTGATGAAGACTCAGCGGTAGACGCCGCGACATGGTACATCGATCACGACGGCGACGGCTACGGAAGCGCCGACTTCACGGCCGTCGCATGCGATGCGCCCACAGGCTATATCGCAGACAGCACCGACTGCGATGACCTGAACGCCGATGCATATCCGGGGGGCACAGAGATCTGTGACGGCGCCGACAACGACTGCGATGGAACGACAGACGGGGCGGACGCGGTAGACCTATCGGCGTGGTACATCGACGCCGACGAGGACGGGTGGGGCAGCGCAGACACCTCCGAGCTCGCTTGCGAGGCGCCCTCAGGGTATGTGGAAACCTCCGACGACTGCGATGACACAGACAGCGACGTCAACCCCGACGCCGCAGAGGTCTGTGATGACGCAGATAACGACTGCGATGGAACGACAGACGGCGCTGACGCGATCGATGTCTCGACGTGGTACAGCGACGGCGACGGCGACGGGTATGGCGACAGCGTAGACATGGCGACAGCCTGCGACGCGCCCAGCGAGTATGTCGATGACGACACCGACTGCGACGACACGGACGCCGCGGTGAACCCCGCCGCGACCGAGACCTGTGACGGCGCTGACGAGGACTGCGACGGCGACACGGACGAGGGGCTGTACGGGCTGGGCGCGGACTGCGCCGCCGCGGACTGCGCCGACGTGCTGGCGGTCGACTCTTCAGCCGGCGACGGGGAGTATTGGGTCGATCCCGATGGGGTGGGAGCGCTCGAGGTCTGGTGCGACATGTCCGCCTCAGACGGGCCCTGGGCCTACCCGGTGTACGACGATCTGGTCGCCTACTGGAGCTTCGACGGCGCTGATGTAACGACGGCCGACGTGGGCAGCTACAGCGGCACGGCGGTCGGGGGGGCTTCTTCGAGCGGGGTGGTGCCGTACACCGACTTCGGGAGCTCGCTGTACGCCGATAACAACGACTCCAGCTACGTCGAGCTGTCGAGCGGGGTCACGCTGGGTGCCCAACACACCGTCGTGTTCTGGGCGAACAACGACTCGTGCAGCAACAACCAGATCCCCATCCTGTTCGACGACGACTGCTCGTTCCTCGGCGACCTGTACCACGCCGGGGCCGTCTACCGCTGCGGGGCGTACACGTTCCACACGAACGACTCGGGCTGCTCCGGGTTCCAGAACACATGGCGGCACTTCGCGTACGTCGATGACGGGTCGTCGATACGGGCCTGGTCCGACGGCGGGGAGCTGTCGCCCAGCACATACAGCTACGCCGGGATGGGCGGGTACACCATCGATCGGTTCATGAATCGGCCCGGGTTCGGGACCAACGGACTGTCGGGGTACATGGATGATCTGGCGGTCTTTTCGCGGGCGTTGTCCGAGGAGGAGATTGAGGCCATGTACGATCTGGCGGTGGAGCGGGGGCTTCCGTTTCGGTGGTAGTGGTCACGATTATCGGCTCCGGTCCACGTGGACCGCGGATCGCGGGGACGTGGCTCCGTGGATCGTGAGATCGAGGTCACGCGAGATCGCGGCTACGCGGAGTGGTGAAACCGTGGTGTCGATGACACGCGGAGTCGAGGAGACGTGAAGGCGGTCGGTCTCGCGTGTCCACGGCCTGACGGCACCGCGACCTCGCGGTTTCGCGATTCCGCGGACCTCGACTGCACGATCCGCGATCCCTCGAAGCCACGATCCGCGATCTACGTGTTGGGTGGCGGGCTCCAGCGTCGGTGGCTCTGTCAGGGAAGGCTTGCTCAGCGACCCGCGACCGCCCGCCAACACACCGCCCCGATTCGATCGATAAACCCGTCCGTCCATTCAAAAAACGCCAGCGTGCGCTCATGCGGATCGGTGGTGCCGAGGATGACCCCGAGCGCTGCCCCGTCCGCTGCGATCTCAGCCTCGGTGGCCCCCGGCCCCAGCAGCAGAGAGACCAACGCCGCGGGATCGTCGCCGCCGAGTCGCTGGATGTCGAGCAGCAGCCGGGCCGTGAGCAGCCCATGGGGCCCCTCCCAGGTCTCGAGGATGACGGCGTCTCGGAGCAGCCGGGGCAGGGACGAGAAGCGCTCCTCGATCCCGTTGCCGCCGAGCACCATCATGGCCTCGTGGACCCGCCGGGTGGCCCGCCGGGTGATCGTCATCTTGGCGAGCATCACAAGGATGCGCGTGCGGAGCGCGTCGCGGGCGTCGGGGACCCGTCCGGCACGCTCGGCCTCGGTGACCCGCTCCCAGGTCGCGAGCAGGTCGAAGACGACGGCGAGCAGGTGGCGCCGATCCCGCGCCAGATCGTCGAGCGTGCGCGCGACCAGGGGGAACCGCGCGATGGGTCCGCCGAAGGCCCCGCGGAAGTCGGCGTAGGCCCGCGCGATCCGATCGGCGGCGCTGATGAAGCCGACCCCCGCCAGCGCGCACCAGAACCGCGACGTCGTGAGCACGATCCGCACGACGTTGGACAGCCCCGCCCGCAGCTCGCCGACGGGGTGGGCCACCGCGCCGTCCAGCGTGAGCTCGACCGTGGGCAGGCAGCGCGTGCCCAGCTTGTCCTTGATGCGCTCGACCCGGAAGCCGTTGGCCGTCCCGCCTTCGGTCTGCCGCGGGACGAGGAACAGCGCGACGCCGCGGCTACCCGGGGGCGCCCCTGCCGGTCGGGCCGTGACCGCCCAGTACTGCGCCCAGACGTTGGAGCAGAACCACTTCTGCCCGTAGAGTCGGTAGGTTCCGTCGCCCTGTGGGATCGCGTGGACCCGGTTGGTCGCGGCGTCCGAACCACCCTGGACCTCGGTGACGAACTGCGCGCCGTGCACCGGAGCGTCGGGCTCCTGAGACAGCACATGCGCCAGCGCCGCAGCGCCCGCCTCGCCGCAGTCCAGCTCGGTCAGCGCGCGGACCAGCCCGTCGGTGCAGGCCAGGGGACACATGACGCCAGCGTCGCCGACCTGGGTGCCCAGGTAGGCCAGGCCGTACCGCAGCAGCGCGGAGGGCTCGGTGGCCAGCCCCGCCCGCAGGGAGTCGGCGAGCACCCGGCGGGTGGGCTCCGGGAGGGCCACCCCCTCGGGGTGCGGCTGACCGAAGGCGTCGCTGGGGGCGAGGCGCGGGAGCACCGCGGGACGGTCGGTGGTGTCTGCGCCGTCCGCTGCGATCGTCGCCGCGTAGACGCCGTGCCGCGCGAGCCGGTCGGTGTCGGTGACGCCGTGGTGCGCCAGGACCGCCTGTAGAGCGGGGTCGTCGCTCCAGAAGTCTGCGCCCAGGGCAGCTCGGTAGTCGTTGAATCGGTAGGGCTCGGCGCAGCGAGCGGGATCGGTGCCGGGGAGGTCGTGTCGCATGACCCTGGTTCTAGTGGCCCTCGGCAGAAGCCGCAATCGCCTTCCGCCGGCTGCGCAGAGCGCGGCGGGATGTACGCATCCCGGTCCACCGTCCCTACATGGGGGGCTTTGCCCCCCGATGCCGCTCCTACGGAACGACCCCCCAGCCGGCTCAAAGAGCCGGCGCTACAGCCCCACAGCGGAACCCCATCGGGACTTCCGCCCCCCAGCACAAGCCGGTGGCACCCCCCCCCGCCACCAAGGCCACCCCCC
>CAYXGP010000059.1:28037-38649 GCA_964464515.1 uncultured Enterobacterales bacterium | reverse complement strand
ATCGCCAAAAGCGGGCGGCCTAAGCGGTGAATCACCTAACCGGTCACGCATGGATACCCGTGGTTGGACCACGGTCGCGCTCGTTACATCCCGGGCTCCGCGCCAGGCCTGTTGCCCGCTGCGTTAGGAGCCGCGCATGCTCATGATCCTCCTGGCCTGCAGTAAACCCGGCGACACCGGCGCCGCGACGACCGCGACGACCGCCACGACTCCGGTCGATCGGCCCGATGCCATCGTCGCCAGCGATCGCTCCGGTCACTGGCTCGACCGCCCGTGGCCCAGCGACGAAGATCCCACCGCAGACGGCATGGTGGATTGGGCCGTGCTGCCCGAGGCCCCGACCGATCTCGGACAGACGATGGCCGGCGGCTGGGCGGCCCAGGCGGCGCTCACCGTGCAGGGCGCCTCTCACCAACCGGCGATCTACTTTCGGTTCGAGGAGACCTTCGATCTCACCGCGGCTGACGTCGGCCTGGTGGCCTCGGATGGGACCGAGGTGCCCGTCGAGTGGTCATGGATCGAAGATCCGGCGGGTGATCCCTGGCTGGCCGAGGACCTGCTCATCGTGATGCCCGAGCCGACCTCTCCGCTGCGCAGCGGAGAGCGGTACGTCGCGTGGGTGTCGGACACCGTGGCCGACCCCGCCGAGGGTTGGACCGCCCCCGACGGCACGCCGGATGGCGCCGCAGTCTCGACGGCCTTCACGGTACAAGACAGCCTGGGCCAGCTCCGCGCACTCGTCGACGCTGTCGACACGGCCATCTCCGAGCACCCCGAGTACCTCGTCTCGGACGAATGGCGCGAGGTCGCTTCGCTGGAGTACGCGCAGGGCGAGACCCCGTCGGGCAACGCCACGACCGTGGCGACGGTGACGTACGCGGACGGACAGACCGCCGTGACGTACCTGGGCCCGAAGGAAGACGCAGCGACGTTCGCGCTGGTCCTGGACGAGACGTGGCCGTTCCAGGTCTTCGAGGGCCACATCACCACCCTGGCCTTCCAGGATCTGACCGGTCAGCCCTGGGCCAGCCCGGGCATCGGCTTGCTGACGGACTTCTCGCGGCGCGACGACGGCTGGCTGCACTTCGACGGCGCGACGCTGCTGGACACCGGGGCCGCCGAACAGATGCGCGTGGTTGTGCAGATCCCGCGGACGGGCGCGGGTCCGTTCCCCGTTCTGACCTGGGATCACGGCACCGGCGGACACGCCTACAACGCCGTCGGCCGCTCGCTGGGCGATGATGAACACGCCGAGGTGGCGGCGGCCCTGTCGGGCGCGGTGATCGTCTCGCGTGATCAGCCGCTGTATGGGACGCGATACCCGCTGATCGACGAGGGGTTTGGCTCCAGCCTGGGGTTCTATAACATCGGCAACCTGCCGTGTTTTCGGGACAACCAACGTCAAGCCGTCGCCGATCACCGCGTGATGCTACACTTTGTGCGCGACCAGCTCCCGTCGCTGGCCGATGTCGACACGGACCGCGTGGGGGCGTTCGGTCACAGCCTGGGCTCGGTGACGGCGCACGGCGCGCAGGTGGCCCAGGGCGCCGACGGTCAGAAGGCTGCGCTGATGTCGGGGACCGGGGGCTACTTCACCTACTACATCCTGGAGACCGGGCTGCTGGGCACCGGACACAGTCTGGTCGAGCAGATCGGTCCGCTGCTGGGCATCGACTCCGAGACGCTCGCCGACGCCTCACCCGCTGAGCTGATCGCCGCGATCGTGGGGCTGCCCGAGACCGCCTGGGGCAACATGGACCGCCGCCACCCCGTGCTCCAGGTCTTTCAGTCGATCATGGACCCCTCGGATCCGCTGATGCTGGTCGCTGACAGCACCGTGCCGGACACCATCCTCCTGGGACTTGACGACTTCCAGGTGCCCAACGGGACCACCGAGTGGCTCTCGGAGGTCCACCCCGACGCCACTGTGATCGAGTGTGAGCGATCTTATGAGTATGATGGGCACTGGTGTACGTTCCGCGAGCCCGCGGCGTTCGATGCGTTCTCTTCGTTCGTGTCGTCGCTGTGAATAGCCTGCAGACCAGTCAGCGCGCCGGCCAGCGCGTCGTCGTCCAGCGGTTCGGCGATACGCCGATGGACGCCCTCGACACCTGCGTCGCGCTCCAGAGTCAGCCCGCCCCCAATCCCGCAGACCTCGGGCCGACCGACGTGGTGGTCGCGGTCCGCAGCGCCGCGGTTGGCTGGGTCGATCTGCTGATGACCAGCGGTCAGTATCAGCACATGGCCCGGCCGCCCTACACGCCGGGGCTGGAGTACGCCGGCGAGGTGGCCTGGATCGGGCCCGACGTCGATCGGGTCGCGATCGGCGATCGGGTCATCGCAGACGGCTTCCGCACCGGTCCGCGCTCTTCGGGGCCCCATCGCCGCTACGGCGGGTTCGCCACCTGGACTGTCGCGTCGCAGGACGCCATGGTCCCCCTGCCGGACGGGCTCACGTTCGACCAGGGCTGCCACCTGCTGGGCAGCTACGAGACGGCGTGGCACTGCCTGGTCGTCAGGGGTCGACTCAAGGCCGGTGAGACCGCGCTCATCCACGGCGCGTCAGGGGCCACCGGGCTGGCCGCCGTCCACGTCGCCAGGGTGCTCGGCGCCACGGTGATCGCCACCGGCCGCAGCACAGACAAGCTGGCGATCGTCGCCGAGCAGGGCGCCGATCATGTGGTGGCCTGCTCAGGGACGGACGGCGCGGGGGGCGGACCCCGGTTTCGGGAGCGCGTCAAGGAGCTGACCGGTGGGCGGGGCGTCGATCTGGTCTACGACGGGGTGGGCGGCGCCATCTCGCTGGAGTCGCTGCGCTGCGTTCGGTTCGGGGCCCGGTTCGTCATCGTCGGCTGGGCCGCGACGCCGTTCGTGGCCCGGGGACGGGGCCAGCGAGGCGCGCCCAACGCAAACCAGCTCCCGACCAACCTGATCATGATGAAAGGGCTGGATGTGCTGGGGTCGCCGACCATCATCTCGACGAAGAACGATCCCGGGATCCGGGCGGAGCGGCTGGCTGCCATTCTGGGTTGGGTCGCGGACGGGCGGCTCCGTCCCTATGTCGGTGGCGCGTACCCGCTGCGGGAGTACGACCGGGCGATGCGGGCCAAGTGGAAGAGTCTGCATGTCGGGGGAACGGTCGTCAATCCGAGCTGAACCGCTCCGTCGCCCTGCGCTGGCGCAGGACCAGCCCCCGAAGGAAACCCCTGATGACGCGGAGGGGGATAGCTTCGCCTTCGGCGAGGTGTCCATGCGAAGCGTCCAGCAATCCAGGAAACGAACTGACAGAAAAGACGACGAGCTGATCGGCTCACTGCCTCCTCAGCGCGATGTCCAGCTCGACACGCTCCGGGACCCTCTCTCCGATGGGCTCTCCGATGGGCTCTCCGATGGTCTGGTCGACCCACTGACCCAGACCCCATCAACCGACACAGCGTCAACCGATACAGCGTCAACCGATACAGCGTCAACCGATACAGGCGATATGCCCCAGGCGGTGATGCACGAGGCCAACCTGTCGGCGTCCCTGCACGCCCGCCTGCGCAGTCAGCTCGCCCATGCCCGGACCAAGCTGGTGGAGCACCACGTCGCGCCTCCGATCATCGACACCTGGGATCGGCTGGTAACCGTGGTCGAGCGGCACATGGCGATGGAGGAGTCTTCTCTTTATCCGCTGATCCTGAGCTGTCCGGCCCAGGGCGAGCTCGCTGACGGGCTCACGTCGATGGCCGCCGACCACGCCGAGATTCATCAGCTCCTGGACAAGATCCGCGCCGCCGACCTCGGACTGGCACGAAAGGACGTGCTCGCCGCGCTCGGCGAGCTGGAGGAGCACGCCCGGATGGAGGACGAGATCCTGCTGCCTTGTGGGGAGTGCTGAGTCAGCGCTGACGTCGCTATTGAGCCGACGTCGCTACCGAGCCGATAGCGCGGTCCGATGGTTGACCGGCCGAGCCACGATGACCGCTATCACTTCGCTGCGACAGCCTCACCGACCCGTGCCTCCTCCACCCCCATCAGCCGCCGCGCGTCCTCCACGATCAAATACAACGCTGGAACGATCAGCAGCGCGATCACCGTGGCGAACAGCACCCCGAACCCGAGGCTGATCGCCATCGGGATCAGGAACCGGGCCTGCATGCTCTGCTCGAAGATCATGGGCATCAACCCGAAGAACGTCGTCAGCGACGTGAGCAGGATCGGCCGGAACCGCCGCGTGCCGGCGGCGATGATGGCCTCCCACGGTGTGGCTCCCCCCGCCCGAGACCGGTTGGCGCCGTCGATGAGCACCAGCGAGTCGTTCACCACGACTCCAGACAGCGCGATGATGCCCATCATGCTGATGACGCTGAGCGAGTAGTCCATCAACATGTGACCGGCGACGGCGCCGACGAACCCGAACGGGATCGCGGACATGATGATGACCGGCTGGATGTAGCTCCGGAACGGGATCGCGAGCAGCGCGTAGATGACCAGCATGGCGACCGCGAAGTTGCGCCCCAGCGCCTCGAACGTCTCCCCCTGGTTGCGCTGCTCGCCCACCAGCTCGGCGGTGAGTCCGGGGTGCTTCGCCATCAGCGCCGGCAGCTCCGTCTCGTTCAGCGCGCGGACGACCTCCTGCGGCGAGGGCACCCCAGGGGCCAGCTCACCCTTGACGTTGACCGTCCGGCGACCGTCCTCGCGGACGATGCTGGTGGGCGATCGGCTGCGCGTGAACGCGGCGACCTCGCCCAGCGGCGTGAACCCGCCGGCAGGTGTGCGCACCATGAACCGCTCCAGGTCGGTCTCGCTGATCCGCTGCTCAGGCGGCAGCCGTACCATGACCTTCATCTCGTTGCGCCCGCGCTGCTCTCGCAGGGCCTCGGCCCCGTAGAAGGCGCCTCGGAGCTGCCGCGCGATGTCGGAAGAGGTCAACCCGAGGGTGCGCGCTGCCGGCAGGAGCGCGAAGTCGAGCTGCGGCTTTCCGGCGGCGAAGCTGTTCTCGATGTCGGACAGATCGCTGTAGCCCCGCAGCGTCTCCGCCAGCTCCGCGCTGGCGCTCGCAAGCACCTCTGTGTCGTCGTGGCTCAGCTGGACGTCGGCGGCGGCGCCCGCCCCCGGACCGGTCGCGGCATTGAACGTGAGCGCCTCCAGTCCAGCCATCTCAGCGGTGTGCTCCTTCCAGGTCTTGCCGAAGTCCAGCGACGTGAAGTCGCGATCGGCGGAGCCGACCAGGTTGACCTCTACCGTGACCAGGTGCGAGCCCGTCTCGGGCGCGCCGCCGCCCGGCCCACCGTCGACCGGTCCCTCGCCCAGCCGCGTGTAGATCCCCTGGACCCCTTCGGAGACGCCCAGCGTGGAGATCGTCTGCTCCAGGCTCCGCTCCAGCTCAGCGCGGACCACCTGCGTGCGCCCGAGCGGCGCGCCGTAGGGCAGGCGCGCGCTGGCGACCACCATGTCGCCCTCGAGCTTGGGGAAGAACGCGAAGGGAACATGCCCCCCCTTCACCAGCCCCACGGAGACGAGGAACGCGGCGATCGCTACCCCGATCGAGGCGTACCGCCACTCCAGCACCACCGCGAGGAAGGTCTTGTACGGGCCATGGATGAAGCGCTTGAGGCCGCCGCTGATCACGTTTCGGACCGCGTCCGCAGGCCGACGCACCACGCCGAACACCGCACCGAACAGGCGCCCCAGCCGGCCGTGGCTGCCCTCGTGTCCGAGGTGCGCAGGCAGGATGAAGAAGCCCTCGATGAGCGAGAAGATGAGCACGCTCAGAACCATCGCTGGGATGATCTTGAAGATCTTCCCCATCACTCCTGGCACGAACAGCAGCGGCGCGAAGGCGGCGATCGTCGTGAGCACCGCGAACGTCACCGGCACCGCCATCTCGCGGGCGCCCTCGACGGCGGCGCGGTTCGGCGCCATCCCCCGCTCCATCTTCTCCCAGGCGTTCTCGCCGACCACGATGGCGTCGTCCACCACGATCCCCAGCGTGATGATCAGCGCGAACAGGCTCACCATGTTGATCGACACGTCGAACAGCGGCTGCCCGATGAGGAACGCTCCGAAGAAGCTGATGGGGATCCCCAGCGCCACCCAGAACGCCAGACGCAGGTCGAGGAACAGGGCCAGCACCAACAGCACCAGCGCCAGCCCCGTCTTCGCGTTGCGCACGAGCAGATCGATGCGCTCGGCGAGCATCCGGCTGTCGTCGTCCCAGATGGCGATCGTGACGGTGTCCGGCAGCTCCGCGTCGAGCGTCTCCGCGTACGCCTTCACCGCGTCTGCCACGCTCTGCGGCGTCTCGTCGCCCACCCGGTAGACCGTCACCTGCATCGCAGGCTGCCCCTGGTAGAAGCCCGCCTGATCGGTGTCGGCGAAGCCATCACGGATGGTGGCGATCTCGCCCAGGGTGAGGGTGTCGCCGTCGGCCGTTCCGCGCACGATGATGTCCGCGAATTGGCGCCCCTCCAGCTTACGATCGGCCACGCGCACCAGCAGATCGCCTGCGCCCGTCTCCAGCGCCCCGCCTGGAAGCTCCAGCGACGACGCGGTGATCGCCCGCGCGACGTCGTCCAGCGTAAGACCGTAGCTCTCGAGGTTCTCGCGGGGCACCTCGATCGAGATCTCCTGCGGCGGCGCGCCGAACACCTCCACCTGCGTGACTGCGGGGTCGCGCAGCAGGTCCGCGCGTGCCTCCTCGGCCAGGTTGTACAGAACGCGGCGATCGTGATCCCCCGCCAGCATCAGGCTGATCACCGCCTGCTTGCGGCTCGCCAGCGTGACCTGGGGCTCCTCGGCCTCCTCTGGCAGCGTCGTGATGCGATCCACAGCGGACTTCGCGTCGGCCAGCACCTTGTCGGGATCCGCCGACAACAACAGGACCGCAGAGACCGCCGCGCCGCCCTCGCTGGAGGTGGACGTGACGCGCTTGACGCCGTCCAGCCCTCGGAGGGCCTCCTCGACCGCCAGCGAGATGCCCTGCTCGACCTCTTCCGGGGCCGCCCCGGGGTACGGCACGCCCACGGTCACGATGTCCAGGATGAACTCGGGGAAGATCTCCTGCTTGATCTGCGTGACGCCCAGGGCGCCGCCCAGGATGATCACCGCCATCAGCAGGTTGGCCGCCACGGAGTTGCGGGCCATCCACGCGATGGGCCCCGTGAGTCGGCGGGTGCCGGGGGTCATCTACTCTCCCCCGAGCAGGCGCACGCGGGTGCCGGCGATCGGCGCCGACAGCGGCGTAGTCACCACCCGATCACCCGCCGCCAGCCCGGTCGTGATCTCGACCTCCTCGGCCAGCGACCAGCCCACCGTGATCTCGCGCGGCTGCAGGCGCTCGTCATCGACGACCCACACGGTGTCGCCGTCGTAGACCGCCGTGCGGGGGATCGCCAGGGTGCCGTCGCGGGAGCGACCGTGCAGCGCCACGTCCACGAACGCCCCCACCATGAGCGGCAGCCCGCCCAGCGGAGGATCGAGTGGATCATCGACAACCACCAGCACCGTCGCGGTGCGGCTCTGGGGATCGAGTCGCCCGCCCATGCCGATCACGCGGCCCTCGCGCGTGAGCGCGCGGCCACCGGACAGCCGCTGGACCACCAGCGCCGTGGAGCCCTCATCGGGCAGCACGCCGTCCACGCCTGGCACCGCGAGCGTCGCGAGCCGCTCGAAGGGCACGCTCACCTCCACGCGATAGCGATCGGTGCCCGCGAGCACCGCCACCTGCGAGGCGGCTCCCACGACCTGCCCGATGTCCGCGCTCTCGGAGAGCACCACAGCGTTGAACGGAGCGCGGATGGCCGTACGGCGCACGTTCAGCTCTGCGCGCTCCAGGCTCGCCCGCGCGGCCTCCAGGTTGGCCTGCGCGACGGCCAGGTGCGGCTCCCTGCGCGCCAGCGTCCCGTCGCCCTCGCCGCCCAGCAGCTTCCACTCGCGTGCGGCCACCTCGCCGCGGTTGCGCTCCAGCGCCAGCTCCAGCTCGGCCTGGTGCAGGCGGCTCCGCTCGGCGGCCTCCGCGGCGGTGGTGTCGCGGGCGTCCACCCGCGCGAGCACGTCCCCCTGCGTGAACCGCGCCCCCGGGGTGAGCGTCTCGCTGACCCACGTGAGCTTGCCGCCGACCTCCGGCATGAGGACGACCTGGCTGTCGGCCACGACCGTGCCGGTGGCCTGCACCTCTGCCACCGCGATCGCGGGCCTCAGGGTCACGGCCTCTACGATGTCGATCTTCTCGGGGGGAGTGCCCCGCTCGGCGGTGGTGCCTGCGGCGATCAGCGTGCGCGCGGCCGCACCGCCGATGGCCACCGCGACGACGGGTGCGAGGATCTTCAGCGGCAGGCGCCGGCCAGACGGCGGCGCTGGCGGGATGACATGGGCGGTCTGCGGGAGGGGGCTCTCGGACATCACGGGCCTCCGGTCGCGCCGGAATCGAGCGCCCAGGAGGCGCCCAGTGCGTTGTGCAGATCGATGTGCGCGCCGAGGAGATCCCGGCGGGCGGAGATGAGGCCCAGCTCAGCGCCTTGGAGCGTGTTGAGCGTCGTCATCAGGTTGACGTAGGGGGTGAGTCCGCCCAGGTAGCGTGCGCGGGACTCCGAGTAGGACTGCTGGGCGGCCGTCACCTGGGCGGTACGGGCGGCGACCTCCTCGCGGCGCTGCTGGAGCACGCGGCGGCTGCCCTCCACGTCGGCGACGGCGTCCAGGGTGGCCTGCTGGAGATCGTGGACCGCCGCGCGAGCGCCCGCCGCTGCGCCGCGCGCCGCTGCGAGCTTCCGGCCGCCGTTCAGCAGCGGGACCGTGGCCTGCACCCCGTAGCTCCAGGCCGCCGCGCGATCCCACTCGTCGGCGTCTGCGCCCAGGATCTGTCCCTGCTCCCCGGTGCTCGCGGAGAGGGCGAGCTGCGGGGCCATGCCCAGCCACGCCGACAGCCGACGAAGATCCGCGGCCTCCGCGCTGGCGACCGCAGCGACCAGATCGGGCCGGCGGGTGAGCAGATCAGCCGGGCGTCCGAGGGCGGGCGCTGCCGGTGGATCGATGAGGTCGTCCGGTACCGGGAAGGTCTCCGGAGTGGTCGCGGAGGGATCGCGTCCAAGGAGCGCGGCCAGCCCCCACGCGGTGCGATCGACGGCGGCCTGCACCGCCGGCAGGGTGGCCGCGGCGGACGCGACCTGCTGGCGCTGCTGCAGCACGTCGAGCGCGGTGGCCGCGGAGCCCGCGTACCGCATCTCGATCAGCGCCAGCAGCTCCTCGCTGATGCGCACCTGCTCCTGCACGAACGCCAGGCGTTTCCGCGCGGCGACGAGGTCGTACCAGGCGCCGCCCACCGCTGCCGCCACCACCATCGATTGCGCGGCGAGGCTGCCCTCCATGGCGCGCGCGTCCCAGCGGCCCGCCATCCACGCCGTGGTGGTGACGCCGAACAGATCGATCGCCCACGCGCCGCCCAGCGCCCAGCTCGCGGCGTCGTAGGAGGTGCCGAGGCTCTCCTCGATCTGCTCGCGCAGCTCGTCGTCGGTCAGCCCCGGGTACTGCCCGCTCTGCTGGTTGAGGTACTGCAGGACTGTCGCGTCGGTGGACAGCCGGCTCCAGCTCGCGGTGAGGCTCGCGGTGGGCAGGAGTGCGCTCGCGGTCTGCCCGGCCACGGTGCGCGCGACGCCCACGCGCTCCCAGGAGGCGCGTACGGAGTGGTTGCCAGCCAGCGCGGTGTCGAGGACGCCGGCCAGCGCCGGGTCACCCAGGGTGCTCCACCACGGATCGGCGGGCGGCGCGCCGGCGTCACCCGCGCTGTAGGCCACTCCCACCACGTCGCGGGCGGCGACATCGACCGGCGGCAGCGCGTGGACCTCGAGCGCAGCCAGCAGCAGCGCGATCATCACGCGTCCTCCCGCGGCGCCCAGCCAGCCCAGAAGGTCGCCGCGAGCTCCCGCGCGTAGTCGGCGGGGGCCAGGTGGGGCTGCGCCTGCCGGAACATGTGCTTCTGGAAGGCCAGCTCCTTGACGGCGCCGATGAAGGCCATCGCGCGAACCTCGGGGTTGCCGGGGAACATGCGTCCCTGCGTCTCGGCCTGCACGAAGAAGGCCGTCAGCGCCCGGCGCGCCCGCACCGGAGGGGCCTGGTCGGGGTCGCAGAACATCTCTGAAGGGGCGAGGCCGGCCGCCCACATCGCCATCACACAGGGCAGCAGCCGATCGAACATCTGCCCCAGCGCTGTGGCCATGGCGACGAGCTGCTCGCGAAGATCCGCCGGACCCGGCCCGGCGTGGAGCATCGCCAGGAGCTCCTCGCCGACCGACACCGTGAGCGCCTTCACCATCAGGTCGTGCTTGGTGCCGAACCGCTTGAACAGGGTGGCCTGCGAGACGCCGGCGGCCTGCGCGATGACGTTGGTGGAGACCGCTGGCCCCTGCTCGCAGAAGCACGCGCGGGCCACGTCGAGGATCTCCTCGTCGGTGAAGTGGCGGGGACGCACCATGCGCTGCCTCCGTGGCTGGTCTTCTCGGGTTCGTAAGTGAGCGCGCACTCACCCTATAAGTGAGCGCTCACTTACGCAAGCCTCCCCCTTGGGAGTCCCCCGCGTTCAGAGACACGGCCTTCAGCAACACTACGGCCTTCAGCAACACTACCGTCAGCAACA
>CAYXGP010000059.1:12867-27937 GCA_964464515.1 uncultured Enterobacterales bacterium | reverse complement strand
CTGCCGTCAGCAACACTGCCGTCAGCAACACTGCCGTCAGCAACACTGCCGTCAGCAACACTGCCGTCAGGGGAGCGACAGCTCGGAGCGGAGGATCGTCCAGGTGTGACGGATCGTCGCGCTGGAGTCGACCAGCGAGACATCGAGCGAGGGATCCGCCAGCGTGGTGTCGACGTCGACCGCGATGAAGAACGTGTCGTCGTCCTCGCAGGCCAGCAGCTCATCGGACGAGCCGCACGGTGAATTCCAGGTCGCAAGCGGGGAGCTGACCAGCTCGGGGAGCGCGTAGCCGCCCGCCGCCCCTTCCAGCCAGCGAAGCTCGGAGCGGTGGATGTCACCCGACAGCAGCACCACCCCCTCGACCCCGTACGACACCAGCGCCTCTCTCAGGCGGGTCTGGGCTTCGGGGAAGGCCCCCCACGAGTCGTCGGAGCCGTCCAGCGACCACTGGCTGCCGCTGACGAGGAACAGGAAGGTGGCGTCGGAGGCCTGGAGCGCGTCGAGCAGCCACGCCTCCTGGGCGTCGCCGAGGATCGAGTCTTCCAGCCCGCGCCAGTAGCGATCGTCGAGCAGGATGAACTCCACGTCACCGTAGCGTTGCCTGGAGAACACCCCGGGGGTCTCCGGCGTACCGTAGCTTCCATTGGCCCAATACTCCTCGAACACCCGCAGCGCGACGTCCTTGCCCTCCGCCGTTCCATCTGTGTTGTTGCCAACGTAGTCGTGGTCGTCCCAGGTAGCCAGCACCACCGACTGCTGCATCAGCTCGGCGCGCAGCGTCCGCTCGTGCGCCCACCGGTAGAATTGGCGCAGATCCGACAGCTCGTCGCTGTTCGCGTAGTGGTTGTCGCCCACGAACAGAAAAATATCCGGGTCCCAGGCGGCGATCACCCCGAAGATGGGCTGGTCGTCGTCCTTCGAGCAGGAGCCGAAGGCGAAGCGCGTGCGCGTAGGTCCGGCGCTGGTCGGGGCGGTCTGGAGCGTCCAGGGACCGTGGCGCTCCCCCTCGACCTCCAGGTCGTAGAACAGGGTCTCGCCCGCGCCGAGCCCCGAGACGGTCACGGTCTCGGTGAAATCGCCGCTGGCGGTCGGCCAGGCGTAGTCGATGGGATCCGAGGAATTGAGCCCGTCGGCCGTCTGGGAGACCCGCAGCTTCGCCGAGCGGGTGGCGTCGGTGCGGTACCAGATGTTCGCGGTCGCCACCGTGACGGCGCCGACGAATGGTCCGTGGGTCAGCGGGGACAGCGAGCAGGTGGTGCAGTGGTTGGTCAGGGGCTCGGGGTCGGTCCAATCGGCGACCTCTTCATCTTCTTCGTCACCGATCTTGAGCGAGAGATCATCGCGGCAGTAGACCGGCTCGCCGTCGAAGCGCAGCGCGAAGCAGGCGGGCTCCCACTGATCGCCGCCGTCCTGCGTGCGTATGGTGAAGCCGGTGACCTCCGAGCGCGGCAGCTCCAGGCCCTCGAAGGCGTAGATGTCGACCACCCCCTCCTCCAGATCGTTCCACTGGTCCTTTGCTAGCGTGAAGCAGGCGGACTCGCTCAGGCACACCTCCATGACGTCGTCGGTGCCGTCGTAGCTGCCGGTCCCGGTCCGGATCTCGACGTGGAGGGTGTCGATGATCTCGGGAAACATGGGCTCGCCTGGGTCGGCGCAGCCCGCGCCGTCGGAGGGCACGCCGTCGTCGATCGACCCATCGCAGTCCTGATCGACCCCGTCGCAGATCTCGGGTGCCTCCGGATGGATGTCGTCGTCGTCGTCGTCGCAGTCGTCGCCGCCGCTGGCTTCGCTGTCGTGACCGTCACCGTCCGCGTCGATCCCCGCGGAGGTGCTCCCGCCCGTGGCGCCCCCTGTCCCGCCCGAGGTGCCGCCGCTGGAGCCGGACGTCTCCGGGGTGGCGCTGATCGCGACGGTGGTGTCGGCTCCGCCGCTCTTGTCGCAGCCCGCGAGCCCGACGAGGAGTAGCGTCCAGAGAGATCGTCGCACGGTGGGACTCCGAGAAGAACAGGAGGAGTGACAGGAGGCGAGCGAGCCTTATCCGGAGATCCCGCGGTGCCCCCCTGTCCGCTGGTCTGGAGGATTCTCGACAGAATTTTGCTGCACCGCAAAATACCTCCTTGCCGCATCGCAAAATGGACCATAGATGTCTGGCGTCCCCGGGGAGAACCCTCCCCCTCAATCACCCGCATCTACCGAGAACCAGAATGTTCCAGAACGAAATGACCCAGAACATGAACGACCAGATCACCCGCGCCATCGAGCTGCAGCAGACCCTCACCGCCGCCCATCAGGCCCGGACCGAGCAGATGCTGACCCGCATGGGCGAGCAGACCACCGCCAACCTGAAGTTCGCCACCGACGCCTGGAAGATCGCCACCGAGGGCATGATCTCCACCCAGAAGGCGATGGTCGCCGCGTTCCAGCCCGCCCAGGCCTGAGCCCCGCTCCCCGGCCTGCCCCGCTCCCAGACAGCGTGAGGAAGATCCAATGACCAGGAAGACCACCTTTCCCGGAGCCGGATTCGGAATGCCCGGAGCAGGGATGCCCGGCTTCACCGGCAAGCTCCCCGACGAGCTGTACGGCATCTGGGAGCGCAGCATGGGCCAGTGGTGGGACCAGGTGCTCGACTCCGACGCCTTCCTGAAGACGATGGGTGAGAACCTGTCGGCTACCACGAAGGCGCGGGCCGGCTACGAGAAGTCCGTCGACGAGACCCTCACCCGAATGCACCTGCCCACCCGAAGCGACGTGGTGCGGCTGGCGAAGATCGCCTCGATGCTGGAGGATCGGCTGCTCCAGCAAGAGGACGTGCTGCTGGGGATGAAGGATCGCATGGCGGCCTTGGAGAAGGAGGCCCTCGCCGCGCGGATCGAAGCCGCCGAGGCCCGCCTGGAGCTCCGCGAGACCCTCGCAGAGCTGCGCGCCACGCTCGCCCCCTTGAAGGGCGCTCCCCCGAAGGGCGAGAGGTAGAAGATGCTGTCGCGCACCATCGAGATCGGCC
Source organism: uncultured Enterobacterales bacterium (assembly GCA_964464515.1). GTDB lineage: Bacteria > Myxococcota_A > UBA796 > UBA796 > UBA2385 > CAYXGP01. Next base: position 24,936 of record CAYXGP010000059.1, on the reverse strand, counting down.
GCTTCCTGGCGCGTCCCCCGCGACGCGGCGACGTGACCCCGCACGCGGTGATCCACCGTCAGCACGAGACGGCCCTGCGCTACTTCGCGCCGGTCGGCGAGCAGACCACCCGCCCGCTGTTCGTGAGCATGCCGCTGATCAACACCTGGACGATCTTCGACCTGCTGCCCGACCGCTCCGTGATCGCCGCGCTCACCCGCGCTGGCGTGCCGGTGTACGTCATGGACTGGGGGCGTCCCGGCGCGGAGACCCGCCACCGGTCGCTGTCCGCCGTGGTCGATGGCCTGCTGCCCCGCGCGCTGCGGCGCGCAACGCGCCACGCCCGCGCGCAGGAAACGCTGAGCGCCGATGATCTCCCCGACGCCCTCGGCTACTGCGTGGGCGGCACGTTCCTGGCCGTCACCCTGGCGCGACACCCCGGTCTGGCCCGCCGCATGGCGCTGCTCGCCGCGCCGATCGACTTCCACGCCTCAGGCCGCCTGGCGCTGTGGGCCCGACCCGAGACCTTCCCGCTCGACGACATCGTCGACGGACTGGGCAACTTTCCCCCAGAGCTGATGCGCGCCAGCTTCGCCTGGCTGCGCCCCACGGGACAGGTCTCCAGGTGGAAGACCCTGTGGGACCGCTGGGAGAAGCCCGGCTTTCCCGAGCTGTGGGCGGCCCTCGAGGGCTGGGCCGGCGACAACGTGGAGTTCCCCGGAGAGGTCTACCGGGAGTATGTGCGCCGCTGCTACTTCGACAACGCCCTCATCACCGGCGGCTGGTACCTGGACGGTACTCCGGTAGACCTGTCCGCCGCGGAGATCCCCGCGCTGGTCATCGCCGCAGACCGCGACCACATCTGCCCGCCCGCGTCGGCCTTCGGCCTCGAAGCGGTCTGGGGAGGCCCGGTCACGACCAGGACGGTCGCCGGCGGTCACGTGGGCGTCTGCGTGGGCGCGCGGCTACCCGCGGCGCTCGTGGAGTGGTGCTGTGCTTGAAGGCATGACGGACCCCCTGGCGTCGCTGCGGCCCTGGATGGAGGGCATCGGCGGGCTGCGCCAGGCCGATCGGATCCGCCGGGGCATGTGGCTCCACCGCACGCTGCCCCGTCCGCCGATCGGCACGACACCCCACACCGTGGTGCACCACCAGGGCAAGCTGCGCCTGCGGTTCTACGCGCCCGCCGAGGGCGCGCCCGCCGGGCAGACCGTCGTCATCGTGCCGTCGATGATCAACCGCGCCAGCATCTGCGACCTGGAGCCCGATCGCTCCCTGGTGGCGGCCCTCGCGGCCGCGGGCCATCGGGTGTACCTGGTGGACTGGGGGGTGCCTGGCCCCGAAGACGCCCACCACGACGTCTCCTACATCCTACTGAACCTGCTGGAGCGCGCGCTCGACCGCGCCGCCCGCCACGCCGGCAGAGCTGCCCCCAACGGAGAGGTGATGCTGCTCGGATACTGCCAGGGCGGCACGCTGAGCGCGATGTTCACCGCGCTGCGGCCCGACCGGGTGGCGGCGCTGGCCGTCTTCAACGCGCCGGTGGCGTTCGCGGACGCGGGGCGATTCGCGCGGTTCGTCGGCCCCGACGTGTTCGACCCCGAAGCGATCGACCCGGACCGTCTGGTGGACATCTCGGTGATGGAGGTGGCCTTCAAGCTCCTCGACCCGATGGGGGTGAGCCGCAAGTACATGGCCCTGGACAACGCCGCGGCAGATCCCCGCCGGCTGGCTCGCGCGCTGGCCCGCGAGCGCTGGCTCGAAGAGAACGTGCCGATGCCCGGCGCCTTCGCTCGCGAGTTCATCGACAACGCCTACCAGCGAGATCGCCTGATGGACGGCACCTGGGAGGTGTCTGGTGAGCGGGTCGATCTCTCGGCGATCCGCTGCCCGGTGCTGATCTGCGCTGCCAACCGCGACTTCATCTCTCCGAAGGAGGCCGTGCTGCCGCTGGCAGACGCGGTGGGCTCCGAGCGCGTGCGCACCGAGGTGCTCGACTGCGGCCACATCGGCGTGGTGGTCGGCAGCTTCGGTCCGCGCGTCTTCTACCCCCTGCTCGATTCGTGGTTCCGCGAAGCCGCCACAGACTCTGGCAACACAGAGGAGCCGGTCCGATGAGGGCGACGTCCGACTGGCTGGCGACCTGGTCGCGCTTCTCCCCCGACGCCGAGGCTGTCTACGACGTGGGCACCGGCCGCCGCTGGACCTACGCGCAGCTCCACGCAGACTCCCTCGCCTGGGCCGCTCGCCTGCGCCGCGAGGGCGTGAGCGCCGGCGATCGCGTGGCGCTGCTGGCCCTCAACCGCGGCGAGACCTTCGCGGTGCTGTTCGCTGCAGCCGAGCTGGGCGCCATCCTGCTGCCGCTCAACCACCGGCTGTCAGGGGCCGAGCTGCTCTGGCAGCGCGAGAACTGCGGCGCGCGTCTGCTGCTGACGGACGCGCTGCACGCGGACATCGACCTGGGCTGTCCTCGGTTGTCCCTGGACGACGGCCCCGCAGCCCCGCCCACTGCAGCCCAGCAGGAGGACAGACACGAGAGCGCGCTGTCCGAGACCTGGATGCTGATGTACACCTCGGGCAGCACGGGCCGCCCCAAGGGCGCGCAGCTCACCCACCGGCAGATCCACTGGAACGCGCTCAACACCATCCTGGCCTGCCGACTCGACCACACCTGCTCCACGCTCACCTTCGCGCCGCTGTTCCACACAGGGGGCATGAATTGCCTCTCCACCCCTCTGCTGCACTGCGGCGGGCGGGTCGTGCTGGTGCCGAAGCTGGACGCGGCGCAGGCGCTCCGCTTGATCGCCGAAGAGGACATCACCCACCTGATGGGCGTGCCGACGATCTTTCAGATGTTGGCCGATCACCCCGCGTTCGCGGACACCGACCTGTCCGGCGTGCGCGACGCCCTGTGCGGCGGCGCAGCGCTGCCAGAGAGCCTGCTGCGTCGCTTCCTGGAGCGCGGGATCCCGCTGCGGCAGGGCTTCGGGCTCACCGAGGTGGGCCCCAACTGCTTCTCCACCCCCCCCCACATGGTGCGCGAGAAGCTCGGCACGGTGGGGCTGCCGATCCACCACGTCGCTGCGCGGCTGGTGCGGTCCGACGGCAGCGAGTGCGGCGTCGGCGAGCCCGGCGAGCTGCTGCTGAAGGGCCCGACGGTCTGCGGAGGCTACTGGGACAACCCCGAGGCCACCGAGAAGTCGATCACAGACGGTTGGTTCCACACCGGCGACGTTCTCTCGGTAGACGCCGACGGCTACTTCACCGTGCGCGGCCGCCTGAAGGAGATGTACATCTCCGGCGGCGAGAACGTCTACCCGGCGGAGGTCGAGGCGGTGATCGCGGGCCTGCCCGGGGTCGCCGCGGTGGCGGTCGTCGGCGTCCCCGACGCGCGCTGGGGAGAGGTGGGCGTGGCGTGGGTCGAGCCCGGCCCTGGCGCAGACACCTTGTCCGCTGAGTCGATCCGCGCAGCGCTGGACGGGCAGCTCGCCCGCTTCAAGCGACCAAAGCGGATTCACGTCGTGGCAGAGCTGCCCCGCACCGGCTCGGGCAAGATCGACAAGCCCGCGCTGGGCCGACGGGCGCTCGGCGAGTGTGGGTCTACGATTACTGAGTCTGCACGATGAAGTCACCCCTCACCCCGACCCTGCTGGCCCCGCTCCTGTTGGTCGGGACCCTGCTGGGCTGCAGACCCGACGACGTCAGCGTGAACCCGACCTACGGCGACACTGCAGATACAGCGGCGCCCGCTGCGACCGGCTCCGGGACATCCGGCGGGGGCTCCTCCAGCGGCGGAACCTCCGGCAGCGGAACTTCTGGGGGGACCTCCGGCGGCGGGACCTCCGGGGCCTCGTCTCTGCACGGCGACTGGGTGAGCCGCGGCGACGATCTCAGCCCGCTGTTCGCGGAGATCGGCTTCTCGTCCATCTCCGCGACGTTCAGCAGCGACGGAGGCTACCTGGTGAACGCCGCGTGGCCCGGCGACAGCCTCGACTTCACCGGAACTTGGAGCGCGGACCTCTCAACGGACCCTCACGGCATCACGCTGCTCCAGGATGATCCCATCCCCGCTGAAGCGGCGGGGATCTGGGCCGTCGATAGCGAGGTGCTCACCTACGAGATCGTCGACCTGAACAACACCGACGGCTACACCGCGCCCACGGCCGACGGCGGCTTCGGCTCGACCGGCGCGCCCGGCAGCGTCGACGCCGACTTCAACGTGCAGACATATCGGCGCCCATGATGTTGCTCCTCCTCTCATTGACGGCGCTCGCGGCCGATCCGATCGCCGAAGCGCGAGCTCCGGTGCAGCCTGAGCAGAGCACCCCGGGCGGGTTCTCCTTCCTCGGCCTCTACCAGGCGCGCGCGGGCATCACCGACGTGATCACCACGAACCCGCTGCTGGACGGGCAGGTCATCGGCGTGCTCGGCGGAACCAACGGTACGACGGTCTACGCAGAGGGCGTCACCGACGTCGACGGAGACGGCGTCCCCGATGAAGATCTCGCCAACGCTACCTGGGTCGAGCAGCGTCTCAACGGCTTCTTCACCTACGCGCCCCAGGCCGTTGAGGGCCGCGCCTCGCTGACCGCGGGCTTCGAGATCGACTTTCTTTATGGAGACTCTGCCTACGGCGTCGGCGGCAACGCCGGCGGGGGCTTCGGCGCGGACAGCGTCAACCTGCAGACTCGCAGACTCCACGCTGACTTTCGGCCGGACCTCGGCGCCGATCGCCCCGTGAAGGTGACGGCGGGCCTGCAGTTCGTGGCCGACGGCGTCTACGATCCGACCGAGAGCGGACTGGACGATCTCACGCGCACCGGCGGCGGGCTGCGGTTCTTCGGCTCGGAGGCCGCAGGCGTCACGGTGTTCGGCAGGGTGAACGGACCCTCTGGCGAGCGGATGCGCTACCGCCTGGGCGGCTACACGCTGTCCGAGGGCGGCGTGGCGATCGACGACGACATCTCTCTGCTGATGGCTGACATCCAGGCCCGTCCCACGTGGAACGTGCGGCTGGGCGGGCACGTGTGGTACCTGCGCGACAACGGCGGTGGGACCGCGGGGGCGCTCGGCTCTGGTCCCACCAGCGACCTCTCTGCGCTGCAGGGTGGACCCCAGCTCGATCTCGATCTGGGCGGCGGAGACCCGGAGGTAGACGCCGATCTGGTGTGGCTGACCGTGGACGCCAGCCGCAACCACGCGCTCACCGAGGGGCGGCTGGGGCTGTCCGCAGCGGCCACCGCCAATGTTGGACGACTCTACATCACGGAGCAGGTGGACATCGCCGTGAACGCCTGGCTGCTGGACGGCCAGGCGCGCTACCGCTGGGCCCGCGGTTCGGGCAGCGTGATCGGCGCGGAGGTGCTGGTGGATAGCCGCGACGGCACCGACCGCGAGGTCATGACCGGCATCGTCACGGGCAACAGCTACGGCGTCGTCGGCGCGATGTGGTCGACGCACGGCTCGCTGCTCCTGTTCCCCGATCCCCAGGCGATCAACCGACAGATAGCGGTCGTGAGCGACGTCTCCAATCGCGGTAGTGGGATGCTGGCCGCCGCGCTACAGGCCGGCTGGGACCTCTCGCCCAACCGACTCAACGTCACGCTCGGCCTGGCCCACGCCCGCTCCCCCGAGGTTGGGTTGGACGCCTCCGAGGCCAACCTGCGGCTCTCGTGGTCGCCGATGCCGCTGCTCAAGGTGGGCGCCGCAGGCGCGCGCGTGGTGGGCACCGACTTCGACGCCGATCCCTGGCTGCTCCAGACCACCCTCGAGTGGATCGCCTTCTAGGATCGCTTTTTTTGGGGGGGCTCCCCCCGAGGTAGAGAGACACCATGGTCCTCCCCGCTGCAATGCTCGGCCTTCTGGCCTGCGCCCCGCGCTACGCATCGCTCGGCCCGATCCGGCCGAACGATCTGTGGAGCCCCCTGCCCCTGCGCCACATGACCCTCGGCGATCTCGACATCGCCTACGTCGACAGCGATCCGACCAGCGATGAGGCCCCGATCGTGTTCATCCACGGGCTGTCGTCGTACATCGGATTCTGGGAGCATCAGCTCCCGCACTTCGCGCGCGATCACCGCGTGCTGGCCCTCGACCTGCCCGGCTACGGCGCCTCGGGTCGCCCGGACGCCCCGCTCACCCCGCCCTGGTACGCCGGGGTGGTCGCCGACTGGCTGGATGCGCTGAGCGTCGACCGCGCGGTGATCGTCGGTCACTCGATGGGCGGGCAGATCGCCCTGACCCTCGCCCTGGAGCGCCCCGAGCGCGTGGAGCTGCTGGCGCTGTCGGCCCCCGCGGGCCTGGAGACGTTCGGCGCCGGCGCTGCGGCGTGGATGAAGGGCTACTGGACCGAGGCTCGCGCCCTGGACGCCACCGAGCTGGAGCTGCGCGCGACGTTCACGCGGGTGGTCTTCAACCGCCCCGATGAGGGCGTGGAGCGGCTGCTGGAGGAGCGCGTGCGGATGACCGATACCCCGGAGTTCGCGGGCACGTCGGTGGCTGTCTCCCGCTCGATCGCGGGGATGGTCGATCACCCGGTGGCGCACCGGCTCGGAGAGATCTCTGCGCCCACGCTGCTGGTGTTCGGCGCCGACGACCGCATGATCCCCAACCCCGTGCTCACGGGGGGCAGCACCCGCGCCGTCGCGGAGGCGGGCGCAGCGGCCATACCGGACGCCCGCCTGGAGCTCATCCCGGGCGCCGGCCATACCGTCCACCACGACGACCCGGAGGCGTTCAACCGCGCCCTCTCTGCGTTCCTGGAGACCCGATGATCCCCCTCCTCTTCCTGCCTGCCGCGCTCGCCACCAGCGGCTTCGATCCCACCACGCCCGCCGAGCGCTTCGAAGGCGCAGAGGTGATGACCCAGGACGGGGAGCTGCTGCTGTGGAGCGCCATCGAGCGCCTGGAAGACCCCGATGACACGCTGCTGATCGCGGAAGACTTCAACGAGGTCCTCGCGTGGCCGGACGAGTCCTACTTCGCGCCGTGGATCGCCGACTGCTTCGGAACCAACACGCCGCCGTCTTCGATGGGCCTGCTGCACATGGCGGTGAACGAACAGAACGCGACGGGCACGCCTGTCCTGCTGGTCCCCGGCGCAGGAGACAACGCGAGCCGCGGGTTCATCACGTTGGCGACGCGCCTGAACAACAACACCGCCCGGCCGATCTACGCGCTGACGTTCGCGCACTCCCACGGTGACGTGCTGCGCCATGCCGAGATGATCGCCGACGCCATCGCCCGAATCAAGGAGCGGACCGGAGCCAGCCAGGTCGATCTCGTGGGGCACTCCAAGGGCGGCCTGGCCGTCGCAGCGTACCTGTCGAATCATGAAGGCGCGACGTGGGACCGCGAGGACCATGAAGCGGTCGGGACGATCTACCGCGGAGATGTCCGCAAGGCGGTGTTCATCGCCACTCCGCTGGGTGGCATCGACACGAGCTATCGCTGGCCGCAGAGCAACCTGGCGAGCCTGGAGGCAGAGACAGCCATCAGCCCGGCGTCGTGGGCTGATTACTATCCGCTGGGCACGGTGACGTGGTGGACGTCCACCGATCTGAGCGACCAGGACTTCCTGCGGGATGGTCTCGACCCCTTCCCCGGGCACCGGCAGCTCCTCGCGCGCTGGGATGACGTCTACCCGCTCCCCGGCTCCGATCCCACGTTGGGCCTCTACAGTCTGCAGACAGACTGGGCCACCACCTACTACGGCGGCATCGGGTTCTACTCGGAATCCGAGGGGATCGAGACGGCCATCACGGAGGGCGGGGACTTCTTGCAGCATCTACAGGAAAACGGCGTCGATCCGGACGTGGAGCTCTACCTCCTCGCCGGCGAAAACCCGCTGATGCCCAACGGGCTGGAGGACTACATCGACCAGTACCTCGCGCAGTCCGGCCTGAGCGACATCTTCACCGAGAGCTGGGTAGACGTGACGCTCGCGGGCATCGAGACGTGGGGAGCGCTCATCGCCCTGCTCATCGAGGGCAGCGCGCTCACCAGCGATCTCACGGAGTCCGAGGTCCAGGCGCTGGCGCAGGGCAAGCTGATCCTCGGTGAGGTGACCGGTCCGTCGGACGGGCTGGTGTTCGTCGACAGCGCGCTGATGGAGGAGACGCTCACGGCACGCGGCGCGGAGATCGCTGACTCGGCCGCCCTCGACCTCAGTCACCTCGACCTGCTGTACGCCAGCGACGTCACCGGAGCGCTCCTGCTGGACGCCGCCGCCGCCGACCCGGTCAGCGATGGGTGGCTGGAGGGCGTCGGCGAACGCTACGTCTCCGAGAACTCGCTGCTCTGGATCGAAGAGGCCCTGGCGGATGATGTAGACACAGGAACCAGCGGTGGGACCACCGGCGGTACAGGCAGTGGTACCAGCGGCGGTCCCACGAGCAGCGGCGGAGGAACCACGGGCGGGACCACCGGCGATGAGGCGGCTCCGGTCGACGGCCGCGCAGATCCGACCATCGGCGGATGCGGTGCATGCAGCACACCCGGGAGCGCAGCGGGCGCGCCCGGAGGTTGGGTCGCGCTGCTGGCGCTCTGCCTGGGCTGGCGCCGCAGGTGAGGACCACACTGGATCGCTGGCGATCCGCGGACCGCCGCCTACGGCTCGCGGAGGCGGGGCTCCGAGCCGGTTGCGGCGGAGTGATCGCCGCCGCTGTGCTGCGCGTGGTTCCGGTCGATTCCACCGCGACGCTGCTCCTGCGGATCGCACCAGGTCTCATCTGGGGAGGCCTCCACCTGTGGCGCACCCGGGAGTCTCCAGAGCAGACCGCGAGCCGTGTCGACGCCGCGGGACAGACGCCCGATTTGATGCAGACAGCGCTGGCCGCCGAGCGCGGGAACGTCGCTGGCAGCGCGGAGCTCCAGAGGGCCGTCATCGAACGGGCTCGGCGCGAGAGTCCGCCTCTGCACACGGCAGCGATTCGAGGGCTCCGTCTGCCGCGCGGGGCGCTGGCCAGCGCTGCGCTGGCTGGGGGCCTCTCTGTGTTGGCGGTCCGCCCCTCTACGTCGATACTGCTCGCGACGGCCGCGGCACCAGCGGACGGCGCCCGGCCGCTGTGGGCGTCGAGCTCCGAGTCGACACTGGCCCCCCCCGCGGGGGGGGGGGGGGGGCGGGGGGGGGGGGTGGTGGGGGGGGGGGGGGGGGGGGCTCGGGGGGCGCGGCGCGGGGCCGGTGTGGGGGTCGTGCTCGGAGTCGACACTGCCCCCCCCCGCGGGCGAAGAGGAATCCATGGAGCCGACCGACGCCGACGGTCGCGGCAGTCGTGCCGAGGGGGCCACGTCGATCTCAGACGCCCCGACCGCCGAGACCGCCGCGCAGGGAGCAACCTCCGGCGACGTCACAGGGACTCCGCGGAGCGCTGGCTCGGACTCCAGCGGGGCCCAGGCCAGCGGAGAGGCCCCCCGGTCTACCGCCCCCCGTGCGGAACAGCACAGGACCACCGACGACCTCACTGACGCCCCCCCGCGGGAGACCAACGGGCCGCCCGAAGCGGAGCGCGAGCACGCGACGCCGACCGCCCCCCGCGGCGAGCAGGACGAGATGTTGTGGACGCCGCAGGATCAGTCGGGACATCACTCCGATGGTGTCCCGCAGGGCGCACCCAACATCGCCGCGCCGAAGATCCCCGCGCCGCAGATCCTGGGCCACGGCGACGAGCCCTTCTGGACCCAGGGCGTCGCAGCGCCGGGCCTTGGTGGAGCGAACGACGCGGACGGCACGGTGCTCTCCAGCGCCGCTCCCACGCGAGACGCCGCCGCCGATCTGGCCGAGGAGTGGGTCGAGGCGCGCTGGCGAGACGCCCCCGGAGGGATCATCCGGGCCATCGAGGGTGGGCGTACTGGTGCGGGCAGCGCGCTGTCCTTCCGCGATGTCCACACACGATATGAGGCCATCGCCGAGCGCGCGAACCTGCAGGCGGACATCCCGCAGACACGGCGGGAGTATGTTCGGGATTACTTCGATGCGATCAAAACGACGGATCAGAGCCCGCCGCCGAAAAACAAATAGACCGCCCCGGCGTCTGTCGCGCCAGCGTCGCTGCCCAGCGCCCCCACGAGCAGATCGTCCACGCCGTCTCCGCTCAAGTCCCCGACGCCCAGCAGCGCGGTGCCCGCGGCGTCATCGGCGTTGACGCCGTACAACCGAGCGTTGGCATCGGAGAGGCTCACCGAGCCGCTGACCGGCCCGCGGATGAGGTACGCCATCCCGCCATTGCTGGCGAACGTATCGACGTAGCGAGACCCCACGAGGAGGTCCGTCACGCCGTCCTCGTCGATATCACCGGCGCCGCTCACCGCAACGCCCACCTGATCGCTGGATGTCTCACCGAGCAGCCACGTCGATGCCAGGGACGACGCTGTGCCGCTGGTCGTGAGGGGCCCATTGATCACGAACGCCGCGCCCTCATCCCCCGAGGTGTCATCGAACCCGGGAGCGCCGACCATCAGATCCTCAAAACCGTCGCCGTTCAGGTCTCCAGGTGCGTCGATCTTGAGCCCCAGGTAGTCCTTTGATGCGCCCGCTGAGAGAACGACGTCCGCTGAGCTGGCCGAGGCCGTGACCGAGACGGGGCCCTGGAACAGGTATACCGCCCCCGAGTCATAGGCCACGGCGTCCGCGTAGCCGACACCGATGGTCAGATCGCCGATGCCGTCCCCGTCGAAGTCGGCGGACAGCGAGCGATCCCGTCCGACGTAGTCATCGGCAGCGTCGCCGTCGACTCGAGCGTCTGCGGAAGATGCAGAGACAGATCCGCTGAGTGGTCCGAAGAACACATACGCCGCGCCGGTGGAGGTGCCGCTCGAGTCCGCCCCCATCGCACCCACGATGACGTCGAGTACACCGTCGTCGTTCAAGTCTCCTGTGGAGCCCACGGTGTACCCGAAGTAGTCGGTGTCGTCCACCCCGAGCAGCGTCACCGTCGCGTCGGTCAACGCAACGGTCCCGCTCAGCGGCCCGCTCAGGATATAGGCCGCCCCCGCGTTGGTGCCGTTGGAGTCCTCATAGTTCGCTCCACCGAACACCTCATCGTAGCCGTCGCCGTCCAGATCCGCGATCACATCGACGCCGACGCCGAAGCGATCGTTCGAGGTTCCTCCGTACGCGATGGCGTCCGCGTCCGTCTCATCGAGGACTCCGGACAGCGGACCGTGGAACACGAAGGCGGCGCCCCCCTTGCTCGACGAGTCGCTGTTCAGGTACGCGCTCAGCACGAGATCCAAGTTACCGTCGCCGTTCAGATCACCCCCTGCGCCGACGTGGCTTCCCTTCTGCGCGAAGCCGGAGTCCGTCGAGACGCCAAGGATGGAGACATCAGCGTCGGTGAGGGGGATGTCATCAGAGAGGGAGCAGTCGCCGGCGCCGCCGTCGCAGTCGTTGTCGATTCCGTCGTCGCAGATCTCCGAGGCGTCCGGGCTGACAGCGCTCTCGGTGTCATCGCAGTCGTCACCCGAGTAGGCGTCCGAGTCGTAGCCGTCCCCGTCGGCGTCATAATCGTTATCACCGGCGCAGTCCCCATCCACGCCGTCGTACCAGATCTCCGTCGCCCCGGGGTTGACGTCGGCGTCTGTGTCATCGCAGTCCGTGCTGTCCGAGACATACGACGAGAGCTGATCGCAGGTAAGGGTAGATGAGTCGGCGTCTCCGTAGCCGTCTCCGTCCGCGTCCATGTAGAAGGCGCTGCCCGTGGAGGTGTCGAGGCTGTCATCCTCATCGTCGGTCAGACCGTCGCAGTCGTTGTCCGCCTCGTCGCATTCCTCCGAGGCGTCGGGGTTGATGGCGCCATCCGTGTCATCGCAGTCCGTGTCGTCCGCGACGTACCCGGTGGGCTGCCCGCACGACTCTTGCGAGTCATCGCTATCTCCGAACCCATCCTCGTCGGCGTCGGCGTACCACTCAGTGCTGCCGTCCTCGTCGATGTCTCCGTCGCAGTCGTTGTCCACCTCATCGCAGACCTCGTCGGCACCGAGGTACACCGTGGCGTCGTCGTCGTCGCAGTCGTCGGTGTTGTCGGCATAGCCCGAGGGGACCTCACAGGTCGTTGCGGTCGAGCCATCCGGATCTCCGTATCCGTCGCTGTC
>CAYXGP010000059.1:0-12857 GCA_964464515.1 uncultured Enterobacterales bacterium | reverse complement strand
GGCGGGATCGGTAGCGGCGTCGGCGTCCCGGCCTGCGGCGGTGTCAGCCTCGGTGCCGGGGGTGGGGGCGTCGACGGCGTCATCCTCGTCCACGTCATCGTCGCAGTCGTTGTCCACGCCGTCACAGACCTCCAGACCGTCCGGGCTGATGTCGGCGTTTGAGTCGTCACAATCTGAGCTGTCCGCGAGGTAGCCCGACGGCTGCGCGCAAGCCATCATCGAGTCTTCTGTGGATCCGTAGCCGTCGGCGTCGCTGTCGGGGTACCAGGTGGACCCCTTCGACGTGTCGACGCCAGCGTCGTCGTCGTCGATGTAGCCGTCGCAGTCGTTGTCGATACCGTCGCAGACCTCCGCCGCGCCCGGGTACACGAGGATGTTGCCGTCGTCGCAGTCGTCGCAGGCCGAGACGAGATCTCCGTCGTTGTCGTCGTCGCCCGTGTAGCCGTCGCAGTTGTAGTCGACGCTTGGATCGTCGCAGCTCTCATCAGCGCCGGGGTAGACGTCGGCGTTGCTGTCGTCGCAGTCGAAGCCGCTCTTGCTCTCATCGACATACCCGGTGGGCTGGATGCATGCGCTCGAGGTGTTCTTCTCATCGCCGAACCCGTCGCCGTCGCTGTCTGCGTACCAGACCTGCTTGCCGTCGCTGCCCTCGTCGATGCTCGAGTCACAGTCGTTGTCGAGGCCGTCGCAGACCTCCTCGGCGCCGGGATGGATCGACGAATTGCTCTCGTCGCAGTCGCCGCCCTGGCTGACGTGGCCGGCTGGTGTCTCGCAGCTCGTGGTGCTGTCATCGCCGCCGTAGGAGTCGCCGTCGGCGTCGGCGTACCACACCTCTGCCCCCAGCGCGTCCTCCTCGTCGATGCTGCCGTCGCAGTCGTTGTCGATACCGTCGCAGACCTCCTGACTCTCCACCCCCACCAGGCCGTTGTTGTCGTCGCAGTCTACATCGGCGGTGATGCCATCGCCGTCGGCGTCGACCAGCCCGGAGGTGGGCGTGGTCCCGACGGGCGTGGTGCCAGCCGCGGCGGTGTCGTCGTCGTTCTTGTTTCCGCAGGCCAGCAGGAGCGCGGGGAGCAGAGCGGGGATGAGGGCGATGCGCATGGGGTCTCTCCACAGTTCGTTGGGTAGCGTACCCCATCGGCTCCGCGCAGAGGAGGGGCGGATAGAGGGGCGGCAGCGCTCGGAGCCCCGATGACCCATCCACCTCCTGAGAAACGGATCGCAGACGCGCGTGCGGCGATCGCCCGCGTCGAGTCCGAGATCCGTCGCGTCTACATCGGTCAGCCAGAGCTGATCCGGGGTGTGCTCACCGGCCTGCTCGCCTGCGGGAACCTGCTCGTCGAGGGCTCCCCGGGGCTGGGCAAGACCCTCCTCGTGCGCCTGCTGGCGCGCACGCTGCGGCTGCGCTTCTCGCGCATCCAGTTCACGCCCGACCTCATGCCCGCAGACATCACCGGCGGCCCCGCGCTGCTCCGTGAGGCCAGCGGCGAGATGGCTGTCCGCTTCCGGCCCGGTCCCGTCTTCGCCCACGTGGTGCTGGCCGACGAGATCAACCGCGGCACCCCCCGCACCCAGGCCGCGCTCCTGGAGGCCATGGCGGAGCGCTCTGTGACCATCGCCGGGGAGCGCCACGAGCTTGAGGCGCCCTTCTTCGTCATCGCCACCCAGAACCCCATCGAGATGGAGGGCACCTACCCGCTGCCCGAGGCCCAGCTCGATCGCTTCCTGCTCAAGCTGCTGGTGCCGTTTCCCACCGAAGAGGTGCTGCGCAGGATCGGGCTGGAGACCACCGGACCGTCCGCGCCCGATGCCGGGGAGGTGCTCACGCGCTCCGAGCTGCTGGGCCTCCAGGAATTGACCACCACGCTGGTGGTCGCGCCACACGTGGCGGAGGTGGCCGCCCGGTTGGTGTGGCGCACCCACCCCGCGCACGACTCCAGTCCCGCGCTGATCAAGAAGTATGTGCGGTACGGCGCCAGCCCGCGAGCGATGCAGGCGCTGATCCGCGCCGCTCGCGCCACCGCGCTGCTGGCGGGCCGCGCCCACGTCGCGGTCGAAGATCTGCATCTGGTCGCGCGACCGGTCCTGCGCCACCGGATCTTTCGCGGCTTCGAGGCGGAGCTGGAGGGCATCTCCTCCGACGTCCTCGTCGACGCGGTGCTGGCGCAGCGCTGAACCCCCAACCCCCTCCTGGCTGTGACCGCCATCCGGATCGATCCTGGCGTCTTCGCCCACGCCGCCCGGCTGCGCCTGGCCGCTCCCACCACCGCCACCGGGCACCAGCTCGGTGAGCACCGCTCTGCCGCTCGTGGTCAGGGACTCGAATTCGTCGATCACCGCCCGTACCGCCCCGGCGACGACCTGCGGCGCGTGGACTGGAACGCCTACCGCCGCCTGCGCTCCGTGCTCGTGCGCCTGTTCGCGGAGGATCGCAGCCTGCGGATCAGCCTCACGCTCGACGCCACCGGCTCCATGGGCGTGGGCCGTCCGCGCAAGATCGACCACGCCGCGAGCCTCGCCGCCGCCCTCGCCCTGCTGGGTCTGCTGCGCCGCGACACCGTCCGCCTGGGCTGCATCGGCGGTCGGGGGAGCTCTCCCCAAGGGCCGCTCGCGGTGGGCAGCCATGCCCGCGCCCTCCCCAGGATGATCGCCGCGCTGCAGCAGGTCTCCCCGGACGGCACCGCGGAGACCGCTCGGGCCCTCCTCTCCCAGGCCGACGGGTGGCGCGCAGACACCGCGCTGCTGCTGTCAGACATGCTGGTCGAGGATGATGAGATCGCCGCGACCCTGCGCGCCCTCGCCACCGTGGGGCGCCGCGCCGTGCTGCTACACGTGCTCTCTCCGGATGACCTGGAGCTGGATCTCTCCGGGGCGCGGGAGCTGCTCGACGCGGAGACGGGCGAAACGATGCTGGTCGAGGGCACCCCCGAGATCCACGCCCGCTATGTCGCGGAGCTCACTCGCTGGCGCGCAGCGGTACGGCGCGCTGCGGCTCGATACGGCGTGCAGGTGGTGGACGGCCCCACCCCCCAACCCCTCGCCAAGCTCCTGCGCGACGCGCTGCTTCGCTCCGGCGTCACGGCCACACGCGCGTGATCCTCTCCCACCCCGCGCTGCTCGCCCTGGCAGCCCTCGCGGTGCCGATCGTCGTGGCGTTCTTGCGTCACCCTCCCCGGCGCCGCGTGCTGGTCAGCAGCCTCCTGCTGGCCCGCGCCCTCGCCACCCGCACCGCCCAGCGCCGCCGGCCGCCCCCGCGAGAGCTGCTGGCGCTGCTGCTGATGCTGTGCGCCCTGGGCGTCCTCACCGCGGCGCTGTCGACCCGGCCCGCCGCGCCGCGCGACGTCGTGGTGCTGCTCGACACCTCCGCCAGCATGGCGGCCGGCACCCCCTCCCGCCTGGAGCGCGCCCGGGGGGCCCTCGCGGAGCTCGTCTCCGCTCACCGGGGCGCCGCGTTCACCGTCGTGACCACCGCCCCTGCCGGGGTCCAGGCGGCGGGCGTCACCGATCCCCAGGAGCTCTCCGAGCGGCTCACGAGGCTCCCCCCGAGCGGCACCGACGGGAACGTCGGCCCCCTGCTGGCGGGCATCTGCGCCGCAGAGACACAGCTCGCGGATCCACCGCTGCTGGTGGGACTGACCGACAGCTATACCGCGACGCAGCTCGCAGGGTTCGGGTGCGCGGTGCGGGTGCCTGATCTGGGCGTCGATCCGGCGAACCGGGGGATCACTGCGCTGTCCGCGAACCCGCTGGGCGCCCTCGGCCGCCAGGCCGTACGGGTGTCGGTGGAGCCTGGTGGCCCTCACACCGTCGCCCTCGCCGCTGTCCCCGCCGCTGTCCCCGCAGAGGAAACCTCAACGGACCCGGCCGCGCCGGGAGAGCTCGGCGAGATCAGCGTGGACGGCACCGCCTGGCTGGAGCTGTGGCTGCCCCCCGAGCACGCCCTGACCGCGCGCCTGACAGGCGACGACTCCTGGGCTGCCGATGACACCGCTGAGGTCACACCCGCGGCGGTCCCTCCGGTCCGGACCCGACTCGTCACGGATGATCCTGGGGGCTACCTCGCCACCGCCCTGCGCCTCCACCCCCGCGTGGAGCTGGACGTCACGCCGCCCGACGCCCCCGCAAGCGCGCCGGTGGATCTGCTGGTGCTGGAGGCCGCTCCGGTCGCGCTGCCCTCCGCGCCGCGCCTCGTAGCGTTCGGACCCGACGCTGCAGGCGCTGCCGGGCTGCAGACGGGCCGGCGGATCCGCTCGCCGATCGTCACCGCCGCCGCGGACCCGCTGCTCCGCCACGTCGAGCTGGAGGGGCTGCACATCGCCGAGGGGCGCGCGCTGCAGCCTCCTGGTGACGCGAAGGCGCTGCTCACGTCGGACCAGGGACCCCTGATCGTCCGCGGTCGCGTCGGCGAGCGCGACGTCCTCGCCACCGGGTTCTCCCTGGCCCGCAGCGATCTGCCGCTGCGCGTGGGGTTCGCCAACCTCGTCGCGAACCTCGTGGAGTGGTCCGCGCCGCCCGCAGCGCCTGGTGCCGCCAGCGGCGTGCTCTCCATCGATCAGACCGTCGCCCGCCTCGACGAGCCGACCCCCTCCGCCCCCACGCAGGCACCCCTGCGGCCCGACTTCCGCGCCGCCAGCGGGCTTGCCGCCGTCCTGCTGCTGATCGAGTGGCTTCTCAGGCTCCGGCGGCCGATCGGTGGGCACCTGATCCGGCTGGCGATCGCCGCGCTGCTCCTCGCGGCCGCCGCCGATCCGCGCAAGGGTCGGGAGGCCCATCGGCAGACGGTCGTCTTCGCGGTGGATCGCTCCGCCAGCATCCCCCCGGGTGAGCTGGAACGCGCGACGCGCGAGATCGCCGCCGCCCGCGCGGCGCTGCCGCCCCAGGCGCGCGCCGGCCTCGTGCTGTTCGACGACACACCGACGGTGGACGGCTGGCCGGGCCGGCCCTGGGAGCTCCCCGCGATCGCTCCCATCGGCGCTCGGACCGATCTCGCAGGGGGGCTCTCCACCGCCCTGGCGCTGATCCCGCGTGGTGAGCGCGGCCGGGTGGAGGTGTGGACGGACGGACGGGGAGATCCCGGCGACGCCGCAACACGCGCCATCGACCGCGGCGTGACCGTGACCACGCACGTCCTCGATCCCGCCCACCCAGAGCCCGGCGTCGCTGCGCTGGAGGTAGACGACGACAGGCCCGCGGCGGGAGAGACGCTCAGCGGAACGCTCGCGGTGGACGGCGGCGCGGGGTGGACGGGTGAGGTGGTTGTCTCGATCGACGACGCAGAGCTGACGCGGATCCCCGTGTCGCTCAAGGCCGACGCGCGCGCTTCGTTTCCGCTGTCGCTGCCTCTTCCGGCGGACCTCCCCGCGGGGTTCACGGTGCTCACCGCTTCGCTGGAGCCCCGGCCTGGAGAGGAACGGATCGATTCGGAGACGGCCCGGCGGGGAATCACCGTCACCCGGCCCCAGCGCGTTCGACTCGTGACGGGCGAGCCCGGCGCTGCCCGCGCGCTGGCCCGGCTCTGGACCGCCGAGGGCCTCACGGTCGATCCCGCCACACCACCCGACGCCGCCCCCACGTCCGCGACCGACCTCGTGGTTCTGGTGGACGTGCCCACAGAGGGTCGCGGCGCGCTCCCGCGAGCGGCCGTCGCGGCGCTGGAGACGTTCGTGCGGGACGGCGGAGGGCTCATCACCGTCGGCGGGCCCCGCTCGTACGACGCGGGCGGCTGGAGCACCTCGCGGCTCGCCGACCTCCTGCCGGTGCGGATCGACCCCGACGGCGCGGTGAAGGAGCCGGCGGCGACGCTCCTGATGGTCTTCGACAAGTCGGGCTCGATGGCGCGTCCGGCGGGGCGAGGCGGAGGGAGCGCGGCGCTGATGAGCGGGATCGCTGCGGAGCTGGGAGGCGGGCGCCCTCCAGGGTCGAAGATCCGCCTGGCAGGCGAGGGAGCGCTGGCGGCGCTGGAGCGTCTGCGCGACGTCGATCGCCTGGGGGTGCTCGCGGTGGATACAAGACCGTATTGGCCGGTCCCAGTGCAGTCCGCTGCGGATCGGGAGGGTGCGCGTGCGCGCATCCTGCAGATCGGCGCCGGCGGCGGTGGGATCTCCCTCACCACCGCGCTGATCGAGGCGCGGGCGGTGCTCTCTGCGGAGGAAACCGCGCTGCGTCACATGGTGCTGTTCGCGGACGCTGGTGACGTGGGAGAGCAGAGGAGCAACACGACCAGCGCGGAGGAGCAGGTGGCGGCCATGCGGACGGACGGCCTCACGCTCTCGGTGATCGCCCTGGGCACCGACAGGTCCCTGGACGCGGGCTTCCTGCGCGCGCTCACGGAGGCTGGTGGCGGGCGGTTCCACCTGGCCGACGACGGCACCGATCTCCCCGCGCTGTTCGCCCAGGAGACCCAGCAGCTCCTCGGCTCCGGGCTCGAGGAGGGGCCGCTGCAGATCCGCGCGGTGCAGGAGCGCTGGCACCCCGCGACCTCAGACATCCCATGGTCGAGTGCGCCCCCGCTGTCCGGACACAACCGGGTGGAGCGGCGGCCGAACACCCGCGTGCTCCTGGCTTCCGACGAAGGCGCCCCCCTGCTCGCGATCTGGCAGGTGGGCGAGGGCGTGGTAGCCGCGATGACGACCGACGCCGGCGCGCGCTGGGCCACCGACTGGCTGCGCTGGGAGGGCTTTCCGCGGCTGTGGGTTCAGCTCGCCCGGCATGCCGCGCGCGGGAGCACAGACGACGGCGGTCGAGTCGCGATCACCGTCGAAGACGACCGACCCCGCCTGACGGTGCTCGGCCGACACCCGACCGCCACAGCGATCGGACCGGAGGGCCCTGTCGCCGTGCCGCTCTCGTTCGATGGCCCTGGAGTGTGGAGCGGCACCTGGTCGGCTCCCCCCGGGACCAGGTGGCGCGTCGACGTCGAGGAGCCCGACGCTCCCTCCACCACCCGAGAGTGGGTGGCCCCCCCCTCCGCCGAGAGGCGACACCGAACGCCCGACGCCGCGACGCTCGAGACTCTGTCGGTCACGCCCCAGCCCCCGCCGCCGCGACGGGAGCGCGCGCCGCTCTGGCCCTGGCTTCTGGGCGCCGCCGCGGCGCTATTGCCGATAGACGCCTTCGCCCGCCGAGCAGTGACCGGATCTGGAAGCGGCGGTCACCACCCCACGACCGGGACCGGTGGAGGCGGCTCGATTTTTTCCACGCAGTAATCGAGGCCAATCCTGGAATATGGGAGTCCCATCTGGCTCAGCTCCGAGCGAAGCTCGAGAACCGATGAGAAAGGTACACCGCTTCGAAAATAGACATGCAGACTGTCGCCTTCGTCCTCTCCACGAGCGTCGTACAAATCTCTGATCATCTGTAGAGACGCACCTCGCTCCATCGGCCCACGCCAGGCATCCTCGCCCCGAACCAATATAAACGAACGCAGGTCTTCTCCATGGATCAGCACCACCTCCGGAGGTCTAGGCCGTGAGAACAGAGCCGCCAGGATCTCGCTCGCTCCAGCTTCTGATGTGTTGGGTTCCTGGTCTCCCGAGGATGCGCTGGCTCGCTCCTCGACAGCAGCGCTTTCGGGATCGCACCACCCCCGCGACGACGGATGATTTGCGGTCCAATCCAGTACACCAAGCGTATCCCTCAGGAGCAGCTTCTGCATCTCGATCAGGGAAACCAGCACCAGGAAGAGCGACATCAAGCCGACTCGACCAGGGAAAAAATCGTGTGGCGTGGAGGACGGTTGACGACGTCTGTAGGAGTGCAGCATGGGTGGTGCTATCTCGTGGAACTGACGCCCGGGCCGGCTGTAGTGGGGAAGGCTGAAGGCCCCTCGAAAAATGCCTGCCATCACGCCCCTTGCCGCATCGCAGCAATTCGATTACGCACAAGCGAAACAGCAAGGTAACCGCAGCGAGAATCGGAGCAGCGACATGGATGGATCGATCTGGGCCTGGGGCTTCTTCCTCCTCTACGTGGTGGTCACCGCCGGCCTGGCCTGGCGAGGCGGCCGGAAGGGCGGCGACACCGCCACCTTCGCGGTGGGCAGCGGCCGCATGCACCCGGTCGTGGCCGGCATGACGCTGGGCGCGTGCCTCGCCAGCAGCGCGATGTTCGTGATCTTCCCCGGCTTCGTCTACGCCGAGGGGCTGCCCGCGCTGATCGGCTTCGGTCCCCCGCTGATCGCCGGCCTGGCCGTCGGTCTGCTGCTGCTCGCCCCCCGCTTCCAGGCGCTGGGCGGCGGCGCGCTCACGATCCCCCACTGGCTGGGTGACCGCTACGAGAGCCAGGGGTTGCGACAGCTGTTCAGCGCACTGAACGCGCTCAACGTCGCCTACCTCGTGCTGATCGCCGTGGGCTGCGGCTATGTCATGCAGGCCGCCCTGGGCGTACCCTACCCGATCGCGGTCGTCGGCATCGTGCTGTTCGTCTTCGGCTACACCGGCTTCGGCGGCGCGTGGGCCCACGCGTTCACCAACACGCTGCAGGGCAGCATCATGCTGGTTGTGGCCCTTCTGATCTTCGGCTCGGGTGTGCACTGGCTCCGGGACGGCAGCCTGCTCGCCGAGCTATCCACCACCGGCTTGACCGCCCCCGGCTCCGCGCTGTTCTCGACCTCCGCGGAGGTCTGGGTGGTGCCGTTCTTCATGGGCATCGCGCTGACTGCGCAGCCGCACCTGCTGACCAAGGCCTTGTACGTGAAGGGGCGCCGCGAGCTGGCGATCACCATCGGCACCGGCATCGGCACCTTCGCGGTGTTCAGCCTCGTGCTGCTGGCGGGAGCCTACGCCCGGGTAGCCCTGCCCGCTGGGCTCCCCCAGGATCAGGCGATGGCCGCGTACCTGCAGGTGGCGTTCCCATGGGAGCCGGTGGGCGCGCTGGTGAGCGTCGCCATTCTGTCGGCCAGTATGTCCACGATGGACGGTCTGCTGGTGGCGATCTCCGCGTCCGTCGGCAACGACCTGCTGCCTGGCCGCGGCAGCGTGACCCTCAACCGGATCATCCTCGCGGCGCTCGCAGCGGTGACGATCGCCGTCGCCCTCTCGCCGCCAGACCTCGTGCTCATCCTGGGGCAGCAGGGCGTCTACGGCCTGATCGCCGCCTCCGCAGGTCCGCTCATCGCCGGACTGTTCCGGACCGGTCGCCTCTCCCCCGGCTGGGCCACCGCCAGCGCGCTGATCGCCCTGGCCGTCCACTTCGGCGTGGGCGCGATCGGCGGACTCACCCCCAACCCCGGCGTCGCCGCCTGCGCCGCCATCGCGGTTGGCCTGCCGGTAGCGCTCCTCGGGAGGTTGCCGGTCCGCCAGACCCGCGCAGCCGCTGTCGCCGCAGCGCAATAGAACCTGCCAGTTCCACCACGCTGCACCGCCGGAGCGGACCATGCGCATCATCAAGAAATACAGCAACCGCCGCCTCTACGACACGCAGACCTCCGGGTACGTCAACCTGGAGGGACTCGCGGAGATCATCCGGAGCAACGAGCAGGTCCAGGTGATCGACGCCGGCACCGGCGACGACCTCACCCGGGGGGTGCTGCTCCAGGTCATCCTGGAGGTCCAGGGCGCCGCCGAGCTGATGCCGGTGGGGCTGCTACATCGGATGATCCGCATGTCCACGCCCGCGAACGCGCTGCTGCAGCGACAGCTCTCGGCCGGTCTGGAGATGTTCGACGCCCAGTTCACGCGCCTCGAGCAGCAGTGGCGGTGGGTCAAGCCCGATCGGCCACCCGCTGCGGCCCCACCGCCGGAAGAGCCGCCGCCGACCGAAGAAGCCCCCCCGCCGCCGCAGGATGAAGCCGCTGAGTTGCGGGCGCGGCTGGCCGCCCTGGAGGAGCGGCTGAAGAGAAGGTGATCGCGCCGCAGAGTCGAGGCCCTCACCCCTGACCGCCCTCGCCCGGATCGTCCTTGCGTCGATACAGCGGCCGCGTCGGCCCAAGCGGCCCCCGCTCCCGCGCAGTGCAGAACGGCTCCACCGTCGCCCAGATGCGCTCGACGTCAGCCGGACCGTAGCCCTCCATCTGCTCGATCCGCCCCTGAACGTCGGCCGCAGTCTGCAGCACCCGCTCCTCGATGCCGATCAGCAGAGCGCAGACGACGGCCGTGTCTGCGATGTCTCGCAGGACGACGCAGCCCTCATGCAGCAGGTGCCGCCAGACAGCGCCGCAGCCCTCGACCGCGGCGCGCTCGGCGTCGGGGATCAGGAAGAACACGTGAAACGACTCCCGCAGCTCTGCCGTGATCTCATGGGCGAGTATGGGCTGCCGCAGCTCGCCGCCGATCAGCCCGCTGACGTGCGCATGCTTGAGCTCGAAGAACGGGACCTCGTCACCGGTCATGAACAGGTAACCCTTGCGCCCCCGCTTCTGCAGGCAGTCCATCGCGGTGTGCCGCGCCGCGAAGTACATCGCCAGCTCGTAGGACTCGCCCCAGCCCCCGCCCCCACCCTCGATGTGGATCGCCGACAGCCAGCGGTCCATCAGCTCAGCGGTGCTCTCGAATTGACCGACCTGGAGCGCCGAGCGATCGGTGCGCGCGTTGCCCACGGCCATGAACATCACCTGCGGGTTCGGCAGCACCGTGAGGGCGCACTCCATGAAGCTCGGCAGGGTGCGGGTCGCCAGCACGTGCGGGATGTCGCCCATCGACGAGCTCACGTCGAGGACGAAGATCACGCCGACCGACTCGGGGCTCTCCGCGCTGTCCCGGCTCTCGCGGGCGGCTACTCCGCGGGGGTTCATCCGCGGATCGCAGTCGTTTCGTAGAAACACCGCCTCCACCGGCTTGTCGGTTCGGCTGCTCAGGAGCGCCCGGTGGGATTGTGCGCTGTAGGATCCGTAGCCCATGTTTGATCTCCGCTCGGGTGCAGGGTGTCCACTCAGGTATCGGGTCCCTTCACCCGTTTCGCCTGTCGTCACTCGATGTAGCCCAGCGCCCGAAGGGCCTCCTCCTCCTCGACGGACGCAGGCGTCTGCTTTGGCTCCGCCTTGTAGCCGCTGTAGTCCATGGCGGCGCGCTCCCTCGACAGGGCCGTCAGGGCCAACGCCAGCTCGGCCGGGACCGGCTGCTCCGCCGGTGTCTTCTCAGCGGGATCGGCGGCTCGATCGTAGACCGTTCGTCGGACCCCGTTTCCCGTCGCTTCATGGATCACCGTCCAGGCCGCGGTCCGCGCGCTGAACGCCTTGCCCAGCGGTCCCCGCGGCGCACAATCCAACACACGGAGCGCCTTGCAGTGGCTGCTCTCACCCATGAGTATCCGCTCCTGGGTCAATGCAGGCGGGCTTCCCCGCATCCAGAGCGATCGCCCGTTGGAGGCGGTGAGCGGCGGAAGCTCCAACACATCGAGCACGGTAGGAGCCACGTCGCGCAGCGCGGCGGGTCGCTCGACCACGCTGCCCGGTGGATCGGCCGGCGAGAGATCTTCAGGGTACTTGATGATCAGCGGTACATGGAGCTGTTCGACTGAAGCAGCCGTCCCGTGATCGAACCACACGTCCCGCTCGGTGAAGCTCTCTCCGTGATCGGACGTGAACACGATCAGCGCGTCGTCGTAGCGGTCTTCGGCCTTGAGGGCGGCCACCAGCGCTCCAACCAACCCGTCCGTGAACCCGACGGCCGCCGCGTAGCGTTCGGCATAAAAGGTTGGATCGGTGATACGTCCCTGGAGCTGGTACTCCGGAATATGCACCAGCTCCGCCCCCCCGCGCGCGAGGTCCGGACCGGCCGGGACGTCGGTCCAGCGCTTGAGCGGGCCGTGTACATCATAGCTGTGGTACCACAGAAAAATCGGACCCCACTGCTCGGTCAGCCAGCCCTTTGCGCGCTCCGCTGTGCGCTCTCCGGACCGTCTTCGCTTGCCCGGTGCGCTGTACGCCTCGAAGCCCTGGTCCAATCCAAGGGCGCGACGCAGCGTGAACCCGGAGACGAACGCGCCCGTATTGTAGCGGCGCTCGGTCAGCCGCTCAGCCAGTGTCTCCACGGTCGGGTTGAGGTTCCCTCCGCCCCGAAAGCGATTCATCACCACCCCATGTTCGCCCGGCTCGAGGCCTGTATGCAGAGTGCAGAAAGCCGGCCCGGTGACCGAGATGGGCGAGTACGCCTGGGTGAACAGCACCCCGTCCGCCGCCAGCGCGTCGATGTTCGGCGTAGAGACGGGGCTGTCCGGGTTGAGCGCGCGGACGTGATCCGCCCGCAGCGTATCCACCGTCAGGAAGATCACATCCGGCCGGCTCCAGCAGCCCGCCGAGAGCAGGCTGGCGGTCACCGACAGGACGACGGCGCGCACCGCTGTCAGTTGCAGATCTGCGTCACCGTGCTGCTGCTGGTGTTGTCACAGCTCCACCAGTCGCAGTCGCAGCCCGACTCCCATGTGCCGTTGCTGCCGCAGCTTGGGGCACTACCCGAGTAGCCGCTGGTGTAGCTGTCGCAGGAGAAGCCGCTCCAGTCGCAATCACACGAATAGCTCGCGGTGTAGTACTGCGCTTCGGAGCTGTCGCAGTTGTAGTCGTAGCTGCTGTCGCCGCGATGCGTCGAGAAGTAGTTGATCTGTGTCGGGTTGGCGTCGCCGTTCTGATCGTAGCAGTCGGTGGCGTTGTTGGTCGTGTAGTAGCCGGAGGTGCCGCACAGGCACTTCGACGTAGAAGCGTCGCCGTAGCCGTCGCCGTCGTAGTCGTAGTAGTAGGTCGAGCAGTCCACCGCGCTCTCGTCGTCAGCGGAGCCGTTGCAGTCATTGTCGATGCCGTCGCCGCAGACCTCGGTGCCAGCCGGGCTGGTGTTGCCGTCGGCGTCGTCGCAGTCGCCGTCGTACTCGGTATAGCCGTCGCCGTCGTCGTCGTAGGCGTCGGTGCCGTCGTCGATCAGCCCGTCGCA
>CAYXGP010000058.1:0-39142 GCA_964464515.1 uncultured Enterobacterales bacterium | reverse complement strand
CACCACCGCGATCGACACCTACTCCGCTGGGGTGGACGCCGGAAACGCCGTCTCGATGGAGAAGATCGACTACACCGCCGGTGACGACCCGACCAACTGGCAGGCCGCAGACACGTCCTGCGCGCGCGGGTACTCTCC
This sequence comes from uncultured Enterobacterales bacterium, assembly GCA_964464515.1. Classification (GTDB taxonomy): domain Bacteria; phylum Myxococcota_A; class UBA796; order UBA796; family UBA2385; genus CAYXGP01. The sequence continues at coordinate 39,004 of CAYXGP010000058.1, read as the reverse complement.
GGGGCGCTTGAACAGCGCGGCCGGTGGAGTCTGCGCCCCCCTGCTGATCACCGAGGTGATGAGCAACGCCGACGATGAAGACACAGGCGAGTTCGTCGAGATCTACAACGCCGGCAGCGACACGGTCGATCTGGCCGGGCTGGTGTTCACCGACGGAGACGACGTCGACACGCTCACGGCATTCGACAGCGGCACGACGGAGCTGCCCGGAGGGACCTACGCGCTGATCGTCGACGCCGAGTACGCCGGAGAGTACAGCCTCGACAGCAGCGTGGTGGTGGTCACCACGACCGACACCACGCTCGGCAACTCCCTGTCGGTCTCCGACGAGGTAGTCCTGTTCGAAGCAGACGGCGTCTCGCTGATCGACGCGTTCATGCATCCTTCCAACCCGGGCAACGCGATCAGCGTGGAGCGCATCAACTACAGCGGCGTGGCCGACTCTTCGGACAACTGGGAGGCCTCAACCTGCGCCACGGGCTCGTCTCCCGCAGAGGATAACTGCGCGTCGGGCGCCACCACCGAGATCTCCGAGAGCGAATACGACATCGTCATCACCGAGATCATGGCGAACGCCGACGATGAAGACACGGGTGAGTTCGTCGAGCTCTACAACAACGGCACCGAGGCCATCGACCTGCTGTACTGGGTCTTCTGGGACGGCGACGCCGTCGACACGATCTTCGGCTACCTGCACCCCTACGACACCATCCTGGAGCCGGGGGCCTACGCGGTCATCCTCGACGCCGAGTACGCTGGCGAGTACGACATCCACAAGGACGCCCTCTGGCTGGTCACCGACGACACCACCATCGGCTCGGGCCTCGCCACGTCCGACGAGCTCAGCCTATGGGAAGACGACGCGGCGTCGCTCGTCAGCACGTTCACCTCACCCTGGAATCCGGGGAACGCTGTGAGTATCGAGATCATCGATATCTCTCTGGGAGACACCTCGACCAACTGGCAGGAGTCCCCCTGCGACTCGGGCGCCTCGCCCGGCTCAGCGGACTGCCCCAAGTAGAGACCACAGAGATCAAACAGAGCCAGAGATCACAGAGACAGATCATAGAGACAGATCATAGAGACAGATCATAGAGACCACGACAGGTCCCACGGAGTCCCAATGAAGCGCACGACGCTGCTGCTCCTCCTCGCGCTCGGCTGCGACAGAAAGGCAGACGACACCGGCACGACAGCGCCGGGCACGACCACCACGCTCACCAATACGCAGACGACCCCGACCACCACTACGACCACGACCACGACCACTACGACCCCGACCACCACCACCACCACCACGGGCACCGTCACCCCAGCGGAGCTCATGCTGCTGCTGGATGGCGAGAACCTGGACACGCTGGATCTCAGCACGCGTGATCGTCCCATGCTCATGGTCTATGCGCTGTGGTCGGATGGATCGCAGACCGACATCACCACCGAGGCCGAGCTCACCATCTCCGACGAGGAGATCCTGGTCGGCCCGGCCGGCGGGATGCTGTACCCTGTGTGGGAGGGCGCGGTCACGGTCGAGGCCACCTGGGAGGGTCTGTCCGACAGCGTCGAGATGACCATCACCATCAGCGCGGCCACGGCCGGCGATCTGGTGTTCAACGAGGTGCTGGCCGACGGCCTGGTCGAGGGCGATCCCAACGCAGACGGCAGCACCGACGACGTCGAGGATGAATTCATCGAGATCGCGAACGTCTCCGGGGCCACGCTCGATCTCAGCGGCGCGCTGCTGATCGAGTCCGATTTCACCACCGGCCTGCCGCGGCACACCTTCCAGTCTGAAGATGAAGACGACCCCAAGGCCGACGGTCGCACGATCATGCTGACGGGTGAGGCCATCGTGGTGTTCGGCGGTGGAGACGTCTCTGCGCTGTCGGAGGACAACGTGCAGTTCGTCGTGGCGAACGCCGAGGACCCGGGTCTGCAGTATGGGCTCTCGCTCGGCGACGACGGGGACCACATCCAGCTCATCGCCGCTGATGAGAAGACCACGATCTGCGAGCTGGCCTGGGGTGACGCCGATCCGAAGGGCGTCGTCTCTGGGGTGAGTGACGCCTCGCTGACGCTCGAGCCCGACATGTCGGGCACGACCTGGGTCGATCACCGCAAGGCAACCGGGTCCGCCGGCGACTACAGCCCCGGCACCTTCGTCGACGGCTCACCGTTCCCCGGCGACACGATTCCCTGATCGTGGCGACGTTGAAGACCCAGGAGACCGACGCCAGCGTGGATGACTTCATCGACGCTGTGGTCAGCGAGCGACGGCGAACCGACTGCCGAGCAGTAGTCGAGATGATGACCGGGATCGTCGGCGAGCCGGCGCGGCTCTGGGGGACATCCATCATCGGTTTTGGGCGGTACCGCTACCGCTACGCCAGCGGTCGCACAGGCGAGTGGCCGCTGTGTGGTGTGTCTCCGCGCAAGACGAGCCTGACGTTGTACATCATGACCGGACTCGACAGCCATGATGATCTGATGGAGCGGCTCGGCAAGCACAAGACCGGCCGCTCGTGTCTGTATGTGAACAAGCTGGAGGATATCGACACGACGGTGCTGCGGGAGCTGATCACGCGGTCGGTGGCGGCTATGCGGGAGCGCTATCCGGCGGACTGATCAGGCGGGCCGCGCAGAACCTGCAAAGGCGCAGAGCCTACACAGTCAAAGTCTCCACACGCAGCAGCATCGGTGTCCCGAGCCAGAGTGTATTGTCGGTGTGATCCTCCAGCATGCCGCCGCGCCCTTCTTCACGCCGGGTGTTGGGATGCACCATCACCGAGAACCGGCCCCGATTCAGCATCAACCAGCCGATGCAGACTCCCAGGTCCTGGAGCACCCGGGAAGAGGGAGGGAGCAGCACCTGCCACATGGGCGTCGGCCAGGGTCCCACCGGCGCGTCGAACACCAGCGCCCGTTCGAAGGGGACGCCCCGACGCCTGAGGAAACCCACGAACTGTGTCTGCAGCGCGCGGGCCTCGGGGCCGTCCACAGGTTTGAACACCAGGTGGATGTCAAGGCCGCCCGCGATCGACCTGGTGGGGTCCCGGTTGTCTCGCATGCGCTCTCATCCTCTCGGCCTGGTGGCTACAGGTGTGGGCTATCGGCTCGTCCGTGGTAGGCGGCGGTGATCAGCCGCGCGCCCCGTCGGAACGTCAGGTACTCCCAGGCCCACTGAGTCAACACCAACACACGGTTGTCGAAACCGACCAGCACGATCAGGTGGATGAACAGCCAGATCACCCAGGCCAGCAACCCCGACAGCCGCAGCCGTCCCAGCTCCACGACCGCCGCTGACCGCCCGATCGTCGCCATCTGACCCTGGTCGAAGTAGGCGAACGGCCGCGGTGGTGCCTTGCCCTTCAGCCGCGCGGCGATCACCCGGCTGACGTAGACCGCCATCTGGATGGCCCCCTGCGCCACCCCCGGCACCGTCACGCCGTTCGGATCGGTGAGGGACACGCAGTCACCGATGGCGAACACCTCAGGGTGACCGGGCACCGTGCAGTCTGGCGCCGCTCGAACGCGGCCCGCGCGATCGAGCTCCACGCCGAGCGTGCGCGTCAGCGGCTCCGCGCCCACCCCTGCCGCCCAGAACACGTTTCCGCACGGGATCTCACAGTGACTCTCCGCGCCACCCAGCCGCACGAGGCCCGGCTCGATCGCCGTGATGCGCTGCCCTGTCTGCACCTCGACCCCGCGTCGCTCCAGGGCCCGCCGCGCCGCCGCAGAGCTCTCCTCGCCGAAGGCCGCCAGAACGCGCGGACCGCCCTCCACCAGGATCACCCGCGGGTCATCGGCGGTGACCGTGCGGAAGTCTCCCGGCAGCGAGCGAAAGCTCATCTCGGCCATCGTCCCGGCCAGCTCCACGCCGGTCGGACCGCCTCCCACGATGACGCAGGTGAGCAGCCGCCGCCGCGCCGCCGCGTCCGGTTCGCGCTCGGCCTGCTCGAAGGCGCTCAGGAAGCGCCTGCGGATCGTCACCGCGTCCTCCAGGCTCTTCAGGCCCGGGGCCAGATGCGCCCAGTCGTTGCCGAAGTACGTCGCGCCAACGCCAGTGGCGATGATCAGCGTGTCGTAGCTCAGCGTTTCATCCTTCTGGGGCCCGTCTCTCCGCCCCCCATCTCTCAGGGTGACTGTTCGATCGGCCAGCGAGATCGAGGTGGCCTCTCCCAGCCGCACCCGCACGTTGCGCTGCTTGCGCAGGATCGAGCGGATGGGCTCCGCGATGTCGCCGGGGGACAGCCCAGCCGTGGCCACCTGGTAGAGCAGCGGCTGGAACAGGTGGTGGTTCCGGCGATCGACCAGCGTGATGGAGACCGGGAGCTTCGCCAGGCGGCGGGCGGACTCCAGCCCTCCGAAGCCACCTCCCAGGATGACGACCCGGTGCCCAGAGACCCGTTGCTCAACGACCCGGTGGTCAGCGACGCGGCGCGGTCTACCGGGCACCGATGACCACTGGCCAGTCGGCCTCGGCCCCGAGCTGCGCCAGGATGGAGGGCAGCCCGAAGTTGATCCGCGCCGCCACGATCGTGCCCTGGCGGGAGGCGTCCTTCACCCCCCGGAACATCGCCTTGCGGAACCACGTCATCTTGGCGTCGTAGGTGAACGCCATGAGCCTTCGCGGGTAGTCCGGGCCGAACCGGTAGGGCTGCTCCGAGACCAGGGGCTCGGCGGTGAGCAGCACATAGCGCTCGAACAGCGCCCACAGCTCATCGTCGAGGTCCTCCGGCATCCCGAACGCGGCGTCGAACAGCGGGCGCAGGGCCCTGCCGCGCACACCCGACAGGAGCGCATCACGCAGCGCGCTGTGGGCCACCCGCCCCTCGTCGTCGAAGATCGCCACGTGCCCGAAGTCCAGGAACACCACCCGACCGTCGGGGTAGAACAGGTAGTTGCCGGGGTGCGGATCGCCGTTGAACATACCGTCGCGGTACAGCGACTGCAGCGTAAACCGGTAGATGACTTCGCCGTACCGGCGCTTCTGCTCGGGGCCGGCCAGCGCGAGCATGTCCTCCCAGCGATCGCCAGGCGCGAACTCCGTGACCAGCACCCGCTGCGTAGAGAGCTCGGGCACCACCGCGGGGACCACCACGTCCGGGTCGCCGGCCCAGGCCTCCGCGAAGGCCTGCTGGTGCCGCGCCTCGCAGCGGTAGTCCACCTCCTCGTGCAGCCGGCCCTCGATGTCCGCGATGAAGTGCGACAAGTCGCTGCCTGGCAGCGCCGCGGTGATCGCCCTCACCACGCTCTCAGCGTTCTTGAGATCGGCGTCCAGCGCCTCGGCGACGCCAGGGTACTGCACCTTCACGGCCACGTCGCGGCCGTCGCGCGTGGTGGCCCGGTACACCTGCCCGATCGACGCAGCCGCGATGGGGTGGCTGTCGAACGCCGCGAAGATCTCCTCGGGTGAGCCGCCCAGCTCGGCCGCGAGCACCGGCGCCATCTGCTCCCACGGCGCCGCCTGGGCGCCGGCCTGCAGCGCCCCCAGCACGTCGCGGTAGATCTCCCGGTGCTCTGCGGGGACCATCTCATCGACGTAGGACAGGATCTGCCCCAGCTTCATCGGCAGGGCCTTCATGTCGCCCAGGGCCCCCGCGAGACGGCGAGCGGCCCTGCGATGCACGCGCGCCGCGACCGCGTCGGCCCGCTCGTGAGCCAGGTGGGTGGTGGCGGCAGCGACATCTCCCGCGAGGCCCGCGGCGACGCCCCCGAGCTGGGTCAAGCGTCCGAGGCGTCCTCTTCTCAGCATGACTCCTCCGAGTCGACGTGGTCTGCGTTACGGCCGTGGTTTCCGTCATATCTCGCGGCGAACATGCCTCCCAATGTCACCAAACAACTCGATCGCAAGCTCGGGTTCTGGTCGGTCTATGCGATCTCGATGGGCGCGATGATCTCAGGCATCATCGTGTTGCCCGGGTTGGCCGCGGGGATCGCCGGACCGAAGGTCTACTGGTCGTTCCTGCTGGCCGGTCTGCTGGCGATGCCGGCGGTGCTCAGCAAGGCCGAGCTGGCCACCGCCATGCCCGTGGCCGGCGGCACCTATGTGTTCGTCGATCGCAGCCTGGGTCCGTGGATGGGCACGATCACCGGGCTGGGCACCTGGTTCAGCTTGTCGGCGAAGATCGCCTTCGCGCTGGTGGGGCTGGGCGCGTACCTGCAGATCTTCACCGACATCTCCCCGATGTACTTCTCGCTGTCGGTGCTCGCGATTCTGGTGACGATCAACATCCTCGGCGTGAGCAAGGCCTCCGGTCTGCAGATCGTCATCGTCGCGGGTTGCGTCGCCTCGTTGGCGGTGCTTGGGGTGGCCGGCGCGCCGGGGGTGAACCCCGCGCTGGCTGAGCCGGCGTTCCCAACGGGGGTCTCCGGGATCCTCTCCGGCGCAGCGTTCGTCTTCGTGGCCTACGCCGGCGTCACCAAGATCGCCTCGGTCGCCGAGGAGGTCCATCACCCCGACCGCAACCTCCCGCTGGGCATACTCGCCTCGCAGTTCACAGCGATGGCGCTGTACGCGCTCCTGTCCTGGCTGATCACCGGCCACACCTCCTACACGGAGTTGGCCGACGACATCACCCCCATCTCCACCACGGCCGAAGCGATCTTCGGCCCCACCGGAAGCATGGCCTTCGCCATCGTCTCCGTGATCGCCCTGATCTCGATGTCCAACGCCGGCATCCTGGCCACCTCGCGTAAGCCGTTCGCGATGAGCCGCGACGACATGATGCCCTCTCCCCTCCGCGCTGTGAGTGACCGCTTCGGCACGCCGTGGGTGGCGATCCTGGCCACCGGCGGGCTGCTGACCTGCCTGGTCCTGTTCCTTCCGGTCGCCAAACTGGCGAAGCTGGCTAGCGGCTTCAAGATCTTCATCTTCGCCATCATCAACATCACCGTGATCGTCCTGCGAGAGAGCGGCGCGCGTTGGTACCAGCCTTCGTTCCGCTCGCCGCTGTACCCGTGGATCCAGATCGTCGGTATCGTAGGCGCGGCGTGGCTGCTGTACAGCCTGGGGGTGGTGGGCTCGCTGGGCGTCGCCACCGCGGTGGCTCTCGGCTCGCTGTGGTATTGGGCCTACGGCCGCAAGCGCGTCTCCCGGCGTAGCGTGCTCGGTCACCTGTGGGGCGGCCAGGAGCACCTCCGCAAGACTGAGCCGATCGAGAACGAGCACGAGGTCATCGTGCCGTTCTTCGGCGACGAGCCGGCACCTGAGCGCCTCATTCACCTCGCCAGCGCCTTCCGCGAGACCGGCGCGGTGGAGGTGCTGCGGCTCGAAGAGGTGCCTGAGTCGATGGATCTGGTCTCGCGCATCGACGCAGACGCCGACGGCGAGGCGATCCGCGTCGCCGGCCAGACCGTCGCTGACCGCACGCGGGTGCCGATCGCGTTCACCGATCTGGTCACCCACAACGCCAAGCGCGCGCTCCAGCGCCACGCCACCGCCACGCAGGCCGACTGGATCGTCATGGAGTGGCCCACCCGCCGGGCGCTGCACTATCTGGTGCGGCACCCGCTGGCCTGGTGGATCGACCACGCCCCGTGCGATCTGGTGGTATTCCTCGACAAGGCGGGCCCCGACGACGGCGATCCCACCGACGACTTCCAGCGCATCCTCGTGCTGGCCGACCCCGGTCCCCACGACTCGCTGCTGGTTCATGTGGCAGAGCGCATCGCTGGAGACCAGGTCGACGCCGAGGTCACCCTGCTGGACGTGCTGCCTCCGGACGCCTCGGAGGAGGCGGTGGCGCAGCGCCGTGACTACCACGAGCAGCTCGCCAGCCTCTGCGCCTCGCCGTGTCGGTCTCGGATCGAGCGCGCCCGGGATCGCTTTCGCGCGCTGGCGGCCGTGAGCGTAGACTACGACGTGATGTTGATCGGCGCGTCCTCGGAGCGGTCACTGCGCAACATGTTCGTGTCGTCGTCGGCGCGTCTGGCAGCAGCGGCCTCGGCCTGCTCGGTGCTCAAGGTCCGCGCCCCGCGCCATCAGGTCCACCACCGGTTCGAGATGCGGAGAGAAGACCCGCACGAGCAGATGATCCTCACGCCGTACCTGCAGCATGCGCTGCTGGCGAGCAAGCAGGACATCCCAAGAAAGGCCGATCTGTTCAAGCAGGTGGGGCTGCAGATGGTCGCGGCCAACCTGTGCTCCGACGCCGACGTGGTCGTGCGCGCGCTCCAGCGCCGGGAGCGTCGCCAGAACACCGCGCTCCGGGAGGGCGTCGCGATCTCGGCACCCTCGATGGACGGGCTCCAGCTCACGCAGGTGATCGTCTTCACGCTGGAGCAGGCCATCGACTACCAGAGCCCGGACCGCCCGATGATCGACGTGCTGATCGTGGTGCTGGCGCCACACAGCGAGCGGCAGGTGCAGCTGTGGGTGCTGGAGCGGCTGGCGCGGATGACGATACGGACCGATCTGCTGCCGCGGCTGCGGAGAGCGGAGGATGACGCGGAGATGCGGGGGATACTCCTTGAGATCATGCACAAGGCGGAGTTTTGATTCTGGTGATAATGCTCGTTCAGCTCAGTCTTGAGTAGACCGTGGTTCTCGGTCGTGTCATCGCAAAGTCGTGAAATGGCGGGCTCGAGCGGGACCGCGTGTCCACGTGAATGCGGCACCGCGATGACACGAGTCCGCGATGACACGATCTCGCGAGCCGCGGTCCCACGAGCCACGCAGCGCGGTTCCACGATCCACGATCCACGTGTCTTCGTATACTCATCGGGTGGCACACGCGGATCGAGGTTCGCGGATCGTGGACACCCGGATCGTGAACTCGACAACGCGCGGAATCGTGGCTTCGCACACATCGTGGAATCGCGGCAGCCGCGGACACCTGAGCTCGAGGACTCGGCCCCGAGATGAAGAGACGGCGCTTGATTCAAGCCGCGGCCCTCCTCATCGGGATCGCAGCGTTCACCCTCGCCATCCTGGTGATCCCCCGCGTCCGACTGGAGTCCCCCCCCCCGAGCTTCCTCCTGCACGATCGACGCGGCGCTTTCCTCGGTGAGGTCGCTGGCGCCCCCGAGGCCGACTTCGGATACTGGCCCGTGGATCCGCTGCCCCCCCGCGTGGTCGCTGCGACCCTCGCCATCGAGGATCAGCGCTTCTGGCAGCACCCTGGCGTAGACCCGCGCGCGGTGGCCCGCGCGATGCGTGACAACCTGCGCACCGGCCACCGCACCTCCGGCGCCTCGACCCTCGCCATGCAGGTGGCGCGTATGCAGCGGCCAGCGTCGCGGACCCTGCCGAGCAAGGTCCTCGAGAGCCTGACGGCCATCGGCCTCACCCTGCGCTACCCCCGCGCGGAGATCCTCGCCCACTACCTGCGCATCGTGCCGTATGGCAACCGCATCCACGGCATCTCCTACGCGGCGCGCCGCTACCTGTTCAAGCCGGTCGCGGATCTGTCCTGGGCGGAGGTGGCGTTCCTTTGTGCGCTGCCCCAGGCCCCCGGACGCACCAACCCCTACGACGGTGAGGGCCGCCGGCGGGCCGTGAAGCGGGCCCGGAAGATCCTCGACCTCTTGCACGCCCGCGGTGAGATGACCGAAGCGGAGCGGGCGGCGGCCGACGGTGAGCTCCTCCGGCTGCGCCCCCCCCGCAAGCAGACCCGCTCCCCGGACGCGCTGCACCCGCTGCTGCAGCTCACCGCGGCGCTGCGGGCAGCGCCGCCGGACGATCCGCTGATCACCACGACGCTCGACCTGTCGCTCCAGGAGGCTCTGGCGGAGATCGTCGCGGACTCCGTGGACGCCTGGTCGGCCCGGGGCGCCGCGCAGGGCGCGCTGGTCGTTGTCGATCGCCGCACGCGGGCCGTTCGCGCTTCGGTTGGATCGGTAGGGTACCTGTCGCCCGGCGGCGCGATCGACTATGCGCGCACACCCCGGCGGCCGGGCAGCACCCTCAAGCCGTTCCTGTACGCGCTCGCGTTGGAGCAGGGCCACATCACCCCCGCCACCATCCTCGACGATCTCCAGCGCGGCCCGGGCGGGATCGGCAACGCCGACCGCGCCTTCCTCGGTCCCCTGCTGCCCCGACGCGCGCTGGCAAACTCCCGCAACGTACCCGCCGTTCAGCTCCTGGCCGATCTGGGCTTGGAGACCGGGTACGCGCTCTTCCGGCGGCTGAATCTGCACGACGACAGGCTACCCGCGAGCCACTACGGACTGGGCCTGGCCATCGGCGGGATGCCCGTCACCCTCCAGGATCTCGTGGCCGCCTACGGCGCGCTGGCGAGCGACGGCGACTGGCGCCCCCTCACCTGGCTGTCGGAGGATCCAGGGCCGCCCATGTCTCTGCTCTCTGCAGCGACCGCGCGCCAGATCGCCGGGTTCTTGTCCGATCCCATGGCCCGCCTGCCGACGTTCCCCCGCATGGGACTCTCGGAGTACCCCTTCCCGGTGGCGGTCAAGACCGGTACGTCCACCGACTTCCGCGACGCCTGGGCCGTGGGTTGGACCGAGCGGTACATCGTCGGCGCGTGGGTAGGCCACCCCGACGCCCGTCCCATGAAGCGACTGTCCGGCTACCGCGGCGGCGCGTGGCTGGTGCGCCAGACCATCGCGGTCCTCCACCCAGACGGGATGACCGGGTTCGCCGACGTGGGCTTTCCGCCACCGGAGGGGCACGCGCCCGTTCCGCTCTGCGCGCTCACAGGCAGGGTCGCGACCGATGCATGCACGACCACCAGCCGGGAGTGGTTCGTCGAGCCTCCGATCGAGACCTGCGCCGCGCATCGCCGCGTCCTGGTCGACAGGCGAGACGGCACGATCGCCACAGCGCAGACGCCGGAGCGGTTCCGTTCTCTGCGCACGTTCGTCTCTCTGCATCCACGGTACGCACACTGGGCGGCCCGCGAGGGCCTGCCGACGCCCGAGCAGCCGACGCCGGCCCAGGCCCAGCTCAGCGTGAGCTCACCGCTGCATGGGACGGTGGTCTACCGCGATCCGGAGATCCCCGAGTCGCGGGCCACGCTGCCGCTGCGGGCGACCGTGGAGCCGCCGGTCGACGTCGTGACGTGGCTGGTGGACGGAGTGGTGTTCGCGGAGGTCGAGGCGCCGTATGAGGTGCGGTGGCCGCTTGTGTTGGGAGAGCATGTGTTTCAGGTAGTAGCGAGAGGGAGACGGTCGAGTGGGGTTACGGTGGTTGTGCAGTGATTGCAGATGAGAGGAGGGGGGGGCGAGATCAGGGTACGGGTGTATGGTTTCGAGCTTCGGGTGTGAGTGCGAGAGCAGGGTTGGTATTGCAATTCACACCATCCCCGCCACTTCCCACTCGCGCCGCCCCACTCGGTCTCGCTCTTGGCACTCCCCCCACAGTTCCGCTTTCAGCCGAGTGCCGAGTTTGAGCAGCGAGTGCGAGTGCGAGAGTAGGGTGAGAAGTGGAGAGTGAGGGGTGAGCACTGCAACTCACACCAACCCCGTCACTTCCCACTCACGCCCCCCCACCCGGTCTCGCACTCCTACTCTTCACCCCTCACTCGCTCTTGGCACTCTTCCCCCACCCACTTTGCCGTCTTCAGCCGAGTTCCGAGTTTGAGCAGCGAGTGCGAGTGCGAGTGCGAGTGCGAGTGCGAGAGTAGGGTGAGAAGTGGAGAGTGAGGGGTGAGAAGTGGAGAGTGAGGGGTGAGCACTGCAATTCACACCAGCCCCGCCACTTCCCACTCGCGCCGCCCCACCCGGTCTCGCACTCCTACTCAAGACTCTTCCCCCCCACACAATATCGCACTCCTACTCGTCACCCCACGGCAGACACTGCCGTCCCTCACCGGCAGTCGTCCCTCAAGATGTCGCGCGCTCCTCCGCCGTCAAGTCGCTGTCGCGACCGTCGGGGCACCCTTCGGTTCGCTCCGCTGTTGCTCCGCGCCCCCTGCAGGGAACCACCCCTTCGCCCTTCGGGTTGACGGCCTCGTCTCGCGCGACCGTGAGAGCGTCGAACGCCGGCCAGCGAGTTCCTCCCATGACCTTCATCACGCAGACCCGATTCCCCCATCACCGCCTGGCTGCCTACGAGCAGGCCCTGCACCTCCTCTTGCTCGCGAAGAAGCTCGTGGACACCGTCCCTGCCGGATATGCGACGTTCAGGAACCAGCTGCTCCGCGCCGCAGGCTCTGTCGTGCTCAACACTGGTGAGGGTGCCAACGCACGCACTCCCGGCGAGAAGCGCAACGCCTTCGGAATCGCCCGAAAGGAGGCCGGTGAGGCCGCCTGCGCGGCAGAGGCCCTCGCCCTCATGGGACTCGTCGATAGGGATCAGGCGGTTGAGCTCATTCAAGCTGCAGACCGCTGCGCCGCCACATTGACCGGACTCGTCAAGCGCTGGGAGCGAAGTCGTTGAGTCTAAAGAGACTGGCTCTACGCCGAACCCGACATCACCCCCGCGACCGCCTCTCCGTCTCTACAGTTATCCGCAAGAACGCATCCTCCGCCATCTCATCCAACGCACCCACGACCGTCTCCGGAAGCGCAGCGCTCAGGTGCTCCAGATACCGCGCCAGCGCAGATCCCTGCCGAGACGTCATCACCCCGGACACCTGCAGGGCGATCCGATGCGTGAGGTAGGCGTCGTCCATCACTCCGAGTAGAATCTGCCCCTCGTGTGAAGGGATGAGGTCGTCGCTGCGCAGCAGGTACGTGACCACCATGGGCAGCAGCGCCCGGGCGGCGGGCGGCGCGTTGTCGTCCCACGTGATCTCATCCAGCGCCTCCAGAACGACCGGCAGCGCGCGGATCGCCTCCAGCACCCCGGCCACGGAGTAGCTCTCTCCGTTGGCAGCGTGGTGCGCCTCGAGGTCTGCAGCGCCCTCGGTGATCATCTGCTCGATTCCGCGCGCCATCATCAACTGGAGTCCCATCTCGCCCTCCCCTCGGGGATGCTACCTCACCTCACCACCCGAGCGCGGACCATCCCTTGACGACCGACCCGACGACCGCCGACACCTTCCTCCACCGCACCCTCCCGCACGTCGGCAAGCGGGTCCATCGCCTGGGCCTCGCTGGCAACTACGGCATCGACGCACGCGGCGCGGCGGCGGCCTTCGAGCGGGGCCTCGGCTACGTCTTCTGGACCCCGCGCATGGCGGCCGTCACCGATGAGCTGAAGGCGGCCCTGCGGCGCGACCGCGCGGGTATGGTCGTGGCGACCGGCCCTACCCTGGGCATGACCGGCGGGCAGATCACCCGCGCCGCAGAGCGCCTCCTGCGTCTGCTCGACATCGATCAGATCGACGTCTTCCAGATCTTCTGGCTGGGTAGGTCCTCGGCGTGGACCGCGGGCACCCAGCGCGCCCTGGAGCGGCTCAAGTCGTCCGGCAAGGCCAAGACCATCGGCGTGTCGATCCACGACCGTCCCCGCGCCGGTCAGATGGCCGCCGACATGGCGGTGGACCTCCTGATGATCCGCTACAACGCCGCCCACCCCGGCGCGGAGCGCGACATCTTCCCCCGCTTCGGAGCCACCCGCCCGGCCGTCACCGCCTACACTGCGACGGCGTGGAGGCGCCTCCTCAAGGCCCCCCGCGGCTGGGACGGGCCGGTGCCCACTGCTGGCGACTGCTACCGCTTCTGCCTGAGCAACCCCCTGGTAGACGTCACGCTGTGCGGGCCCGCCAGCACGGAGCAGCTCGACGAGAACCTCGCGGCGTTGGAGAGGGGTCCGCTGTCCGACGACGAGATGATGCAGATCCGCGCGTTCGGCGAGGCCGTGCATGCCTCCGGCGGGCTGGTGTCGCGGTTCGCGTAGGCAGCGTGAGTGGCCCGGAGGCTCAGAAGCGCGAGCGCCACTCCCGCGCCCGCCGCGAGCCCGTCGCCAGCTCCCGGTACAGCGCGCCTCGGAACAGCATGATCGGGTGTACCAGCACGCCCGACCCCAGCCACCACTCCGCGAGGATGGGGGCCAGCGCATAGCAGATCCCCACCAGCACCAGATGCGGAAGGATCCACTCCGGCGCGTTGGCGGTCATGAAGCGAAACGACCGCATCAGGGTGTCGGTCGTGCCGGCCGCGCGGTCCTGGGTGATGACCTCGGGCGCGGGGTTGAACATCACCAGCAGCGCCAGCCCGAGGCCCAGCACCACCATCGACGGCGCGCCGATCGCCCCCAGGACGATCTGGAGGATCCACGCGAAGAACATCACGCCCATCACCTCCCACAGGAGGTGCCCCAGGCTCTCGCGCAGCACGCTCCACCCCAGCGCGCTCTTGCGCGTGAGGGCCTCTCCCACCAGGAACAGGTAGGCCCCCAGCAGCGCCGCCGTGGCGAACCCGATGATGAACCCGCCGATGATCCCGAGCGGCGCCACGAGCATCCCCAGGATGCCCAGCAGCGGGAAGATGAGGAGGCTGGCCACCCAGGCCGCTGGCCCTCGGACGATCGCCCCGCCCGCGGCGGCGGCGGCGGCGCGGTAGACGCGCAGGGTCGAGACGAACATGGAGCGCCCCTACTCGCTGGCGAGCACCGAGGGGTCCGCCTGCGCCGCGAGCTTGCAGTCGAAGCAGCAGACGTACCAGGTCTCGCCCGCGTGCTCGACGGACGGCGTGGTCTCCTCGATCACGAACGGGAGCCCGTTGACCGGGCAGACGGTGGACTGCCCGATGGTCGCGCCGGGCTGCGTCACCACCTCCGCGCCCTCTGCCATCGCGTGGGCAGGGCAGGACTCGCCGTCACAGCAAGCCTGCTCCGTCGCTGGGGCAGCCGCGGCGGTCGGGGGCGCGGCTCGGGGACATCCCAGCAGCAGCGGGACGAGAAACAGGATGCGGGTCACAGGTCGCCTCGCGATTGGAAACACCGGGGGGTCGTCTACCCCGTCCCGAAGCGCCGCCGCCAGCCCAGACCCAGCAGGAGCAGCCCCGCCGCACCTCCTCCGCACCCGCAGCGTCCCACCTCTGCTCCCGCGCTCGCCGTGTCTGCACCCGCTGTGTCTGCCTCTGGGGTGTCTACGGGCGGGGCCGTGCTGAACGAGAACCCCAGCCTCTGTGCAGCGGCGCGGCCGTCCGAGCCCCGCAGCGCCGGATCAACCGTGACCGCGTGGATGGCCTCGGCGGCCCAGCCCGCGTCGGGTGAGACGTTCACCACGTGGCTGTGGTCGCGGTAGAACAGGTCGGATGTCACCGCGATCTCCGCGCCGTCCGCCGACACCACGATCGTCCCGTCGGTCACGTCCCCGTCCATCAGGCCGCGGCTGAACACCAGCCCGATCCGGCTCTCGATGTCTCCCGCGGTCTCGGGGTGATCGGCCCCGCCGTCGTCGGGGATCGTCGCCAGCAGGCTCAGGGCTTCCTCTTCCCCGCGCAGCTCGTCCCACAGCACCTGCCAGTAGGCCGCCACCACTTCCGCCTCGTGCGCGGGCCGTCCGGGCACCATCGGATCGTCCAGGTGGGCGCAGCCCCACGGGAAATTCTCGGTGTGCAGCGCCACCGAGTCTTCGCTCGCCGACAGCGCGCCCACTCCCATCACCGCGAGCTCCAGCAGAGCCTGCCCCGCATCCAGCGTGTCTGCATCGACCTCCACCCCAGCCGCCGCGAACAGCTCCGGGAGCTCTTCGGGGAGCCACCGCTCCGGCACCTCCTGCGGGCTGGTCAGCGACGCCCAGACGACGTCGGACGAGGTGTCCAGCGAGGCGTCGGTGGTCCACGCCTCGGCGTCGTAGACCTTCGAGCGCTCCATGTAGGTGGCGTCGAAGAGCTGATCGGCCATTCCGTGACTCGCCAGCCCCAGGTAGAACGCCACCGTCGCGCCAGCGTCCGTATCTGTCGGGTCGGGCCAGCTGGCGCGGATGTGATCGCGCAGGAGATCCTGGAACCCCTCCCAGTGCGCGGTCTCGCCGTAGGGGTGATCGACCGCGTAGCCGCCGTCGGGGAACATCGTGCCGACGCGCAGGGCGTCGCTGTTCGTGGTCAGGACCTCGGACAGCGCCTCGTCGGTGATGTGGGTCCGCGCCGCCTCGGTGATCCACAGGTGGGTGGTCTGTCCGTTCGCGAAGATGGCAGTCGTCAGTAGAAGCGCGGCGAGCATGCCCAGGGTCTACCCGATTAACCGAGCCGTATGCTCACGTTCCTCCTCATCGCGCTCGCGTCCGCCGCTCCTCCCGAGATCCTGGTCGAGACCGCCCTCCAGGACAGCCCCTCCCTGGCCGCCCTGCGGGCGCGCGTCCGCACCCTGGATCATCGCGCCGACGTGGCCGGGGTCTGGCCGTCGCCGACCCTCGGGCTGGAGGTCTCCAACCTACCGATGAGCCTCGACCCCGCCGCGCACCCGATGACCGGGCTGCAGCTTCGGGTGCAGCAGCCCCTCCCCCCCCGAGGCTGGTCGGCGATTCAGCACGAGATCGGCGTCCTCGCCACCGAGCACGCGGCTCAGGCGCTGGCAGAGGCCGAGCTGCAGCTCTGCGCGGGGATTCACCGGACCTGGTGGCAGCTCGTGCGCTCGCACCTGCTGGAAGCCACCACCGTGGAGCACCTGGACCGCACCCGCGAGCTGCTCGCCGCTGCGCGCGCCCGCTACGAGGTGGGCGGCCTGGGTCAGCACGCGATCCTGCACCTGGAGGTGCTCCGCGACCGCCTGTCGGACGAGCTGGGCGATCACCAGCGGGAGCAGCGCGAGCTGCGGGCAGCGCTCACCGCGGCGATCGGCGGCCCCCTCCCAGAAGATCTCCCGGTCCCCACCGCCGTGGAGCCCCTGCCGCCGCCCGCCTCACCCGCACCTGCGGACACCGACTCCCGTCCGGCCTTGTCCGCGCTCCAGACCCGCCAGCGCGAGGCCGCGATGCAGGCGACGCGCACCCGCGTCTCCGCGCGGATCTCCAGCGGGGTGTACGCCGGCTACCGGCTGCGCCTGGCCTCGGACACCGCCGACGGCGCAGACCTCGTCTCGGTGGGCGCCACGATGAGCCTGCCGTCTCAGCGCCGCGCCGACCGCGAACAGGCCGCGTGGCTCTCCGAGGCGCAGGCCGCCGCAGCGGAGCAGGAGGCGCTGACGCTTCAGATCGTCGCCGACGTCGAGCGCAGCCTGGCCCGCTGGATACGCGCCCACGACAAGGCCACACGCTACCGAACCGACGTCATCCCCGGCGCTGAGGCCACCCTCCAGACCACGCTCGCCGAGTTCTCTTTGGGTCGCGCCGATCTCTCCGTTCTGTACGAGGCCGAGGTCGCCCTCCTCGAGCTAGAGCGCGCCCGCATCCGCGCCGCGGTGGAGACGCACCTCCAGCGCGCCGGGATGCTGTCTGTGCTGGGCGTGGACCCGGTGATCGACGGGGTTGTCAGCGGCGTCGACGCTGCCCCTTCTCCCGAATCGCCTTCCCCAACACCCGCGACACCAGCACGCCCCCGATGAAGCCGAACAGGTGGCCCTCCCACGAGATGCCCGCCTGCAGGAAGGGCAGCACGCCCACCAACATGCCGCCGAACAGCATCGTCACCAGGGCCGACAGCGCGATCGCGCCAGGGCGACGCTCGAAGTATCCCCGCCCCATCAGGAAACCGAGGAAGCCGAACACCACGCTGCTGGCGCCGATGTGCACGGAGTTGGGCGCGCCGATGGCCCAGGTGCCCAGGCCCGCCACCAGGGCGCTGCCGACGGCCACCACGTGGAAGTCGAGGCGCTTGCGAGAGGTCGCCAGGAAGCCCAGGATGGCGAACGGGATGGTGTTGGCGATGAGGTGGGCGAAGCCGCCGTGCAGGAACGGCGCCGCGGCGATGCCCGCCAGCCCCTCCAGCGTGCGGGGGGCGATGCCGAAGCGGTCAAGGCCGCCGCTGAAGAACAGCGCGTCGGCGATCTCGATGGCCCACAGCGCGCCGGTGGCCTTCGCCACGAGCGAGACGCGGGCCCGGGTCTCAGCCACCAGCTCGTGGACCTGCTGCTGAACCATCTCCCGGCTGGACATCGCACCTCCTGCAGAGAGCGCTACACCTGAGCGATCGGTCTTATTTCCGTCAATGCTCCCACAGCGGAGAGACGCCGACTGCGCCCCCCAGCCACGGGCCCCGCACCATGAACGTGCCCGCACGAGCAGGGAACACCCGCGCGTCTGGCTCGAACCGATCCGGAGAGAACGTCCAGACGACCGGGCGCTCAGGCTCCGGGTTGGCCCCGACCACCACCTCCGCAGGAGGCAGGCGCGACCCGATCACCTCGACGATCCGCGACTGCCCCGCGGCGGTCCAATACCCACAGATGGCGTCCCACTCGGGCAGATACCACAACCCACCGTCGAGCAGCCCGATCAGCGCAGCGACGATGGTGACCATCCAGCCTGAATCAGCGCTGGAGAGCTGCTCGGAGGCCGGTACGCGCTCCGCGAGCAGGCGCGCGAGGATCGCAGCGTCCGCTGAGTCGGTGCTCGGCCGCAGCAAGCGCCGCTTCACGCTCTGAGCCGGCCGCGCTGCAGAGAGCCAATGCGACAGCGGGCGTGGGACAAACCCATGACCGACATAGACCTCGGGGGCATCCGTGTGGAGCTTGGACGTCTCTGCGCCCGAGTGTATCAGCGCCTCGGCCAGGAGCTGCCTGCACAACCCCCGACGTCGATGGTCGCGCGCCGTGCAGACTGCGTGGATTCCCGGGACGGTGACCCGTCGACCAGCGAGGACCAGCGGGTGCTCGATCACGCCGACGTGGGCCACGCACCGCTCGCCATCGAACAGCGCGAACGGCGTAGAGACGCCCGCCCAGTCTACACCAGCCGCCCGCGCCTGCGCGATCCCGGACGGCAGTCCTGGGAACGCCTCGTCGAACAACACGTGGACCGAGCGCCACCAGTCGGCGCTGTAGGTCGTGCCGGGCTGCCCTCCGAAGCGTCTGACCATCGCACCCCTCCCCGGAGACACCAGAGCCCCCAGACCAGAGGTGTGGTATCCCACCGGACATGGAGCAGCGTCACCCGAAGGCGACCGAAGCGCCGTTCCGCCTGCGCGGGGGCCGCGTCCACCTGCGCGACTGGCGCCTGGCAGATCTCGAACCGTACGCAGAGTGGATGCAGCCCCACCATCGCTGGCGCCAGCTCGACGGCCCCTACTACCCGCGCGTCACCGGTGAGCGGATCACCCGCAGGCTGGACACCATGCGTCAGCGGATCGCGCGGGGCTTCACCCACCCGCGGACGCGCATGGTCATCTCAGAGACCGACGTGAAGACCGGCGCGGAGTCCGACGCGCTGATCGGCACGGTGAGCCGCTACTGGCAGAGCGAGGAGACCCGCTGGCTGAGCGTGGGCATCTCCATCTACGACCCCGCCAACTGGGGACGGGGCCTGGGCTTCGAGGCGCTGGGGCTGTGGTGCCAGTATTTGCTCGATCAGCCGCTGGACCTGGCCCGGGTCGATCTGCGCACCTGGTCGGGGAACCACGGGATGATCCGGCTGGCGGAGAAGCTGGGGTTCACGCGCGAGGCGGTTTTTCGGCGGGCGCGAATCGTCGAGGGCGAATTCTACGACGGGCTGGGGTTCGGCGTGCTCCGCGAGGAGTGGGCGGCGCGCTTCCCGGGCGGGTTCGCGAGCCACCTCCAGCAGGACTGACTCAGGAGCCTACGCGCGCCTCTCCAGAGGTCGTCGCCACCACCTCGCGCAGCCAGCGGTGCCCCGGATCGCGCTGCAGGCGCGCATGCCAGAAGATGCGGCGGGTGAAGGTCGGCAGCGCGATCGGTGGATCGAGCACCCGCAGCGGTGCGTGCTCGGCCAGCCGGACCAGCTGCCTGCGCGGTCCCGTCAGCACGAGATCGCTGTGCGCCACCACCAGCGGAGCCGCCAGGAAATAGCGGATGCGCAGGGCGACCCGCCGGCTGCGGCCGCTCTCGGCCAGGACGCGATCGACGATCCCCGGGCCGCTGCCCGACGGGCTCATCAGAGCGTGCGGAAGGCGACAGTAGGTGTCCAGATCCATCTGCTCACCGACCTCGGGGTGGTCGCGGCGGATCAGGCATGCGAAGTCGTCGTCGAACAGGGCCCGGGTGCGCAGCCCATCGCCCTCCGGCACCATCACGCCGAAGGTGAGGTCGAGGTCGCTGTGGGTGAGCACCGAGGCGGTCCTCCCTCCGGGGACGGGCACCACGTTGAGGTCCACCCCTGGCGCGGAGATCCGGAGGTGGGCCAGCAACGGCGGCAGGATGGTGAGCGTGAAGCCGTCCCCCATGCCGAGGGTGAACGTGCGCCGGCTGGTCGCGGGGGCAAAGACAGGGGACTCGTCGAGGGCCGCCTCCAGATCGCCGAGCGCGCGTCGGAGCGGAGCCGCCAGGGCCTCTGCGCGTGGGGTCGGCACCATACCGCCGGGGCCCCGAACCAGGAGCGCGTCGTCGAGGGTCTCGCGCAGACCGCGCAGCGCGTGGCTGACCGCGGACTGGGTGACCCCCAGCCGGCCCGCTGCGCGCGTCACGCTTCGCTCGGCGAGCAGCGCGTCCAGGGCGCGCAGGTGGTGCAGGTTCAGGCGTTCCAGGGGGCTCGTGAGCTTCATCCAGCCTCTTCATGAGCAGATTTCATGGCGTCATGAACTATATGTAATGGACTCATCATCGTTCCAGGCGTAGAAAGGGTGTGCACTCACTGCCGCAGCCGGAGCTCTCCATGAAGGTACGCACTGATCCCGTGATGTTGGCGGTCGCTCTCGGGATCCTCAACCCCATGGTGTTCCAAGCTGATGATGACTCTACGGGGGAGCTGAATCCCCCGCCGATGGTCAAGACGGTGACCGCTCAGCGGGCGGGATCAGCGACAGAGCACACCGCCGGCGCACCCACAGCGGTGGTGGGCACCGCAGTCATGAACAGCGAGCTCCCGGACAGTGGGATGACGGACAGTGGGATGACGGACAGTGGGATGACGGGCAGCGGATTTGCAGGAACGGCGGTCGCGACCCCCGCCCTGACCGCGCGCCTGGCACAGGAAGACGAGATCGACCTCCGCTTCGGTTGACCTGCGGGCCCAGCTACTCACAAGGCCCAGCTACTCACAAGGCCCAGCTACTCACAAGGGCTGTAGTCCAGGATCATCGTGTAGAGCGTCGGCGGGATGTCCTGCTCGCAGCTGGTGGTGTAGACCGTCTTCTCGGTGGGCGAGTTGTCGCCCGCGCCGCACTCCAGGCTGCCGTACTGGGTGTAGGTGAACGAGCCGTCGCCGTCGTTGCAGCTGAAGGTGTCGGCGGAGTTCTCACCCGAGTGACCGGGCCAACAGTAGCAATCGGCGGCGGCTTCGATGGAGAAGCTGTTGAGGGCCACCGGCTCGCCGCTGCAGTCGCTGGTCTCCCAGAACCCCACCTGGATCCGATCGGCGCCGCTCTCGATGGCTTCGCACTCCGAAGATCCGGAGATGCCGCAGGACCACAGAGCCAGAAGCGCGATGTTCATGGCCCAGACCTATCCCAGCCGCGCACCGCCCGGGGGCTCACAGCAGCGTGACTCCCAGGCGCGCCTCGACCAGCTTCATCCAGAACCGCACCCCGACGCCGATGAGGTTGTCGTTGAAGTCGTAGTCGGTGGCGTGACAGATGGCGTTGCTGCGCCCCTCCTCTCCACCGCCGAGGAAGAAGAAGCAGCCGGGCCGCCGCTGGAGGTAGTAGGCGAAGTCCTCTGCCCCGAGCATCGGCAGCATCTCCGAGGAGACTCCGCCCAGGATCTCCCGTCCGATCCGCTCGACCAGCGCCGTGGGGCCCGGCGCGTTGACCAGCACCGGGTACATGCGATCGATCGAGACCTCCGCGGAGCAGCCCATCGCCAAAGCGGTGCCGGTGGCGATCTCCGCGATGCGGGTCTCGATGAGGTGGTAGCTCTCCTCGGAGAGCGCTCGGACCGTGCCGCCGAGCGTCACCGCGTCGGGGATGACATTGAACGCCTCTCCGCCGTGGATGGTGGTCACCGAGACCACCGCGCGGTCCTGGTAGTGGGTGTTCCGCGAGATGATCGACTGCAGCGCCGCGACGATGTGGGCCGAGGCGAGCACCGGATCGCGACCCTCCTGGGGCTGGCTGGCGTGCACGCCCCGCCCCCGCACCACGACGGAGAACTCCGCGACCGTCGCCATGCAGGCCCCTGCGATGGTGCGCAGGGAACCCAGCGGCGCTGCGGGCCAGTTGTGCATGCCGTAGATCTCGTCGATCTCCTCCAGGCAGCCCTCCTCGATCATCACCGGCGCGCCGCCTGGCCCCTCCTCGGCCGGCTGGAACAGCAGCCGCACCCGGCCCGGCAGCCGCTCGGCGACGCCCGCCAGCAGCCGACCGACGCCCACGAGGGTGGCGGTGTGTCCGTCGTGGCCGCACATGTGGGCGAAGCCATCGCGCTGGGAGCGGTAGGGGAGGCCGGGGTTGGCCTCGGTCATGCGCAGACCGTCCATGTCGGCGCGGAGGGCGATGGCGGGGCCGTCGGCGCTGCCGATGTCCGCGATCACGCCGGTGCCGGCGCAGCTCCGAGGGGAGAGCCCGGCCTCGGTGAGCGCCGCCATGATCGCGGCCTGGGTGCGCACCTCCTCGAAGCCGGGCTCCGGCCAACGGTGGATCGCGTGGCGCAGCGCGATGAGATCGTCGCTGATGGTGGAGATCGCTGCGGAGAGGACGTCGGACATCGCGGGGCCTTCTGGTCTGTGGCTGGCCCATCAACAGCGCGAAGCGCGGGAGGGGGGGCGGGGGTGGGGGGCGGGGGGGGCGGGGCGGGGGGCGGGGGGGGGGGGGGGGGGGGGGGGGTGGGCGGCGGGGCGGGGGGGGGAGGGCCCCCCCCAATAGCTCGACCGGATGTCTGCGCAGAGCCCCCCGGACGGACGGCGTCGGATAGGATGGACAGCAACAAGCGGGGTCTTCATGCGACAGGTTCAGCGAGCGGCGAAGCAAGAGGAGAAGACACGCTCCGCGCGCAGGAGCGGCGTGGTTCAGCGGGACGCCATGAAGGACCCGCTCGCCGATCCGCTCACCGATCCGCTCGTCAAGCAGGGCGGCGGGAGCGGGCGGAAGTCCGCGCGGAAGTCCGTGGAGCGGGAGGCGGAGCTCTCGGCCTCGCTGCACGCCAAGCTGCTCGGTCGGATGGCAGAGCTCGAAGCGCGGTTCGAGGCCCACGCCGTTCCTGCCGAGCTCCGCGCCACATGGTCTCGGCTGATGGCGGTGCTCAGGCAGCACATGGCCGCTGAGGAGACCGACCTCTATCCCCAGATCCTGAGCTGCCCGGCCGAGGGAGAGCTGGCTGACGCCCTCACGACGATGAGCGCCGAGCACGCCGAGATTCACCGTCTGCTGGAGCTGCTCCGCGGGGGCGCGGACGACTTCGGGGCGCTCCGCGGAGACACCCTCTCCGTGCTGGCAGAGGTCGAGGAGCATGCGCGCGTGGAGGACAAGCTGTTGACCCCCTGCGCCAGCTGAGGCCGCTCCAGGAAAAGCAACCTCCCCCCTCGACCTGAGGGCGGTCCCACGCGGATGCCCTTGCCTGCGAGGCCCCGGACCCACCATCGTGCGACGCTCTCGAACCCTGTCTCTTGATTTGGGCCAGATACGACTTTGAGCGCCGCAAGCCAGTGGACTCGCATGCCGATCATGGGAGACTTCTTTCCCTGGAGTGGCCTGAGCCGCCTCCCGGGGCGCTCCACAACCCAATACGCTACAAGCTCGGAGGAGAACCGTCATCTCTCCAGTGACTCCAGACTCCACACCGGAGCAGCTCCCATCGCTGGCGGGGAGCCGCTACGAGCTGCGTGGTGTCCTGGGCCAGGGCGGGATGGCGGTGGTCTATCTCGGGTACGACACAGCGCTCCACATCTATCGAGCGATCAAGGTGCTCGCCCCACACATCTCCCACAAGAAGGACCTGCGGGAACGCTTCGAGAACGAAGCCCGAGCCATGGCCCAGCTGGCCCACCCGAACGTGGTCGCGGTACATGACATCGACTTCGCAGGAGATCACCCCTACATCGTGATGGAGCTGCTACGGGGCGGCACGGCCTGGGAGTGGGTGCTCGAGAACGGGCCCATGCCTCCGCGCATGGCCATCGAGCTGCTGCTGCCGGTGCTGGAGGCCCTGGGCGCGGCCCACGCCGCTGGAGTCATCCACCGCGACATCAAGCCCCAGAACATCCTGCTCACGCACCGAGGCCGTCCCAAGGTCACCGACTTTGGAATCGCCCGAGTCAGCAAGGTCCTGGAGATCGAGACCATGACCAGGACGGGCGCGGTGATGGGGACCTGGAGCTACATGGCTCCAGAGCAACGCATCAGCGCCCGCGATGTCGACGGTCGGGCTGACGTCTACGCGATCGGGGCGACGTTGCTCGCGCTGATCAAGGGCGAGTCACCGTTCGACCTGTACGCCGCCGAGCTGGACCGCAGCCTGCTGGCGGGGCTCCCGGATCCGGTAGCAGATATCGTGGGTCGGGCCGGGCGGTACGCCCCCTCAGACCGCTACGCTGATCTCTCTGAGATGGCGGAAGCCTTCCAGGCCGCTCTTCAGTTGCTCGAGCCGCTCCCCGAAGGCGTCCCGACGCTGGCCCGGAAGCTCCCGCTCCCCACACTCGGCGGCCCCCTCTCCCAGCCGCCAGCACCATCATCCAGCGCAGACTCCATCGCCGATGTGGCAGCAGAGCCCGTCGCCGATGTGGCGACGGACGAGACCTTTCACACCGAAGACGACACATTCCAAGCCGAAGACGACACGCTCCAAGCCGACGCCGACACGCTCCAGGCCGACGCCGACACGCTCCAGGCCGAAGAAGACACGCTCCAAGCCAAAGACACGCTCCAGGCCGAAGACGTCTCCCTCGAGCCACCCGCCCCCCCGGTGGCCCCGCTCAAGCTGCGGCGGACTTCACCAGGCCGCATCGCCGCCATCATCACGGCGGGGACCGCCCTGCTGGGGCTCGCTGCGATTACGCTTGGGCCTTCCCTGTTCAGCGATGCGGTCACCGCGGAACCTGCCCCTGCGTCAGCTCCACCACCCCCGCTCACCTCTCCGGTCACGGCCGACACCGAGAACTCCGGACAACCGCTACTGAGTGAGCAGACAACAGAAGAGCCACAGCCGCCCGAGCTCGACACCCCAGAATCCGAGGCCCCGAGCTTGTCGAAGGCGGAACAGAAGGCGAAGCAGATGGAGGATAAGAAGGCGGAGATTCTCGAGAAATCAAAGCTGTTGGTTGGGATCATCGGAACTCGTGGCGAGAACAGCTCCGGACAGACGGTCGAGGACGTCTTCGCGGATTCCGATGGGGACTTCCAGTCCCTCGATGAGGCCCTGGCGGGCGTCGGAGGTGTCGAGCTGGCCTCGGGTGGCGACGTCAGTTCGAAGGGCGTACAGATGAAGGGGCAGACCAGCCGCGATCTCGGCGCTTCAGCACCCAACGTGCTCACGCGGGGCGACACCTCCAAGCCCGACAGCGCGAAGGTCGCCGCGCCGAAAGCCTCCCTCACCCTGGGCAAGATCGAGATCGGCAGCGGTGAGTCCAGTGACGCCATCCGTGGCGTACTGCGGGCAAAGCAGGGGCAGATCAAGTACTGCTACGAGAAGCAGCTCAAGGAAAGTCCCAAACTGCGCGGCCGCGTAGTGGTGGCAGTCTCCATCAGTGGAGGCAAGGTTGCGGCCGTAGTGATCGATGAGAATTCGACCGGGGATTCGGAGCTCGGCAGGTGCATCACCAGCAAGATCCGCAGGTGGCGCTTCCCGGCAGAGGTCTCCGATACCATCTATCTGCCGTTTGTTCTCGCTACGCATTGACCCGAGCTTGACGGCTGCCGCCTCTTGATTCTGTTGGCCTCAAGCGAGTCGCACAGGCAGAGACGCTTGATGCGTGTTTGATGCGGGATGCTGTATGACGAGGGCCTCCGCGCTGGCCCTGGAGTCGCCCGGCGGATCCGGCACCCGACTGTTGACCGGCTG
The DNA here is from genome assembly GCA_964464515.1 of uncultured Enterobacterales bacterium. GTDB lineage: Bacteria > Myxococcota_A > UBA796 > UBA796 > UBA2385 > CAYXGP01. The sequence continues at coordinate 13,176 of CAYXGP010000058.1, read as the reverse complement.
GTCAGTTACGGATATTAATAACTGACCGGTCAGTCACCAGCGAGCGACCCATGAGTGCCCCCTCCCGCGATCCGCCTCCCCAGACCGCGCCTGAGGTTGCTCAGGAGCGCCCAGCGCCACAAGAGCCGGCAGCACCACGAGAGTCCGCATCCCCGCAAGAGCTCCCGGCTACGCAGGATCCGCAGGCTTCGCAGCCCCCCCCGGCTCCGCAGGATCCCCGTGTCCCACGAGAGCCCCCAGAGCAACAGAGGCCAGAGCCGAAGCCGAAGTGGCGCCGCCGAAAGAAGGCCCGCCCCGAGGAGCTGGTCTCGGCGGCGCTGGCGCTGTTCGCCGAGCAGGGCTTCGCCGCCACCCGCATGCGAGACGTGGCGCGGCGGGCGGGCGTCTCCAAGGGGACCGTCTACCTGTACTTCAGGAGCAAGGAGGAGCTGCTGCAGGCGGCCGTCCGCGGATCGATCGTGCCGATCCTCGACATCGGAGACGACCTGGAGTTGGACTCCGACGCCTCGGCCACTGCCCTGCTGGAGCGCCTGCTCCGCGACTGGGTCGGCGAGTTCGAGCGACGTGGGGTCGCCGGGGTGCCGCGCCTGGTGATGGCCGAGGGCAGCAATTTTCCGGAGATCGCCCAGGAATATGTGAGCGCGGTCATCCAGCGGGCCCGCCGTCTGTTCGCCCGGGTGCTCAAGCGCGGGGTCCGCTCCGGCGAGTTCCGCGACATCGACGTGCGAGCCGCTGTGGACGTGCTGCTCGCGCCGGTGCTGTATGCGCAGATTCATCGGCGGGCGCTCGGCCGCTGGGATCCCGACGCCTTCGGCGAGACCTTCCTCGACGCCCACCTGTCGTTCTTCCTCCGCTCGATCTGCAAGGAGCCTCCCCATGACCAACGCACTGACTGACGTGATGCCTGTGCCGTCCCCCTCCCCCGCCATGGATGTCCCCGGTTTCTGGCAGCGCTTCGGTCAGCAGGCGTGGCGATGCGCCCGCGCGGTCGGCTCCGGCGTCACCACGGCGATCGAGTCGGTGGACCCCGATCTCCGACGCGATCTGCTGCAGATGCCCGTGCTGGGATTGACCGTCCTCGGCCCGCGGCATGCCCCCATTCGGGCCCTCTCCGACGACGGGCATCGGCCGATGATCTTCCTGCACGGCCTCGGCGGGCATCGCGGCAACTTCAGTCCGATGCGGACCTGGCTGGCGCTCAAGGGCCGACGCCGCGGATACGCCATCGGGCTGAAGTCCGGCGCCGACCTGATGACCCTCGGTCGGCAGCTCTCGGCGGCCATCGAGGAGGTCCTCTCTATCAACGGGCTCGGGAGCGACGGGCAGGTCGATATCGTCGCGCACAGCATGGGGGGGGTCGTCGCGCGGCTCGCGCTCCTCGACGTCTACACGCTGCAGCGGGTCCGCACGCTGGTGACGCTGGGCACGCCCCACGCCGGCACGCAGATCGCCCGCCTCGGCGGCACCCACCGGTGCCAGGATCTCCGCCCCGGGTCCCGGGTCATGGAGTCGCTCGCGGTCCAGCTCCCCTGGCACGGGCCGACGCGGCTGGTCTGCCTGTGGTCGGCGGCCGACCCGATCATGCAGCCAGCTGAGACCGCCGTGGTCGATGGCGCCCACGGCGTAGTGATGGAGGCCCACAACCACACCGACTACCTGCTGCGAAAGTCGGCGTGGGAGGTCGTGCTCCGAGAGCTGCGGTAGAGGGCTGTAGACCCGGCTGGGAGGAGTCACCGATGCTGCCCGAGTTCAATGAACCCCGCCCCCTGCCCGACGGCCGCTCCTGGACGGCCGAGCTGGAGAGCATCGATCGCCACGACGACGGGTTCTGGGTAGTCACCGTTCGGCGGGAGGGAGCGGTGAGCTGCAGCCTCATGGCCCGCGTCTCTACGCTCGGACCGGACGAGTGGATCGAACGCCGCCTCGCCAGCGTCGCCGAGTCCGAGGAGTCCAACACCGACTACGCCGGGATCGGTGGCGGGCGGGTCACTGGAGGTGCTCAGGGGACGCCCTGAAGACAGCCCGCCCGCTGCAGTTCGGGTTCCGGTGCGTGGGCTCGAGCCCCGACCGATACGCGACCCGCGCGCTCCAGGGCACGAAGAGCCAGGCGCCGCCCCGAACCACCACACGCGAAGGGACCGCCGCGCCCCCCGTCTCCGCCTGTCCGGTGCCCGCCTTCGGCTCGGAGACGACAGAGTCATCAACGTTCGGCCCCTGCTTGCTCCAGGGGTCCAGACACCAGTCCCGGGTGTTTCCGCCCATTCCACGGACGCCGTAGACGCCCACATCGACGGGAAAGCTGTCCACCACTGTGGGGGACGGACGTCCCTGGTGGTGGTCTCGGTAGCAGGCCCAGGACGGATCGATGTGGTCACCCCACGGAAAAAATCGGCCGTCCGTGCCGCGGGCGGCTTTCTCCCACTCAAGCTCACCGGGCAGACGCCAGGGTCGGCCCGTCCGCTCCGCGAGCCAGCGGCACCAGGCCAACATCCCCGACCACTCCACCATCAGCACCGGCCAGTCAGGCAGCCAGATGTCGCCGTCCGCGTCGGGACGGAGAACGAACCGACCGTCCGCGTCGCATCCATAGATCATCGCGCCCAGCTCACCCACCGTGCCACCCTTCTCCCTCGGCACATGTCGCAGCGCCTCCTCCTGTCTTCCGCGCTCGACCAGATCATCGAGGAAGGCGATGTAGTCGCGGTTGGTGATGGGGAAGCGCCGCATCACCAGCGCGTCCACCCACAGCCGGCGGCGCGGCAAGGCGTCCCGGACCCTGTCATCCCCGCCGGACCAGAACCAGCCAGGCGGGATGTAGACGTCGTGAGGTCCCAGCGCCCATCGCCGCGGCAGGATGACCGGGGTGGGAGAGCGGTCACCTGGCCGAACGCCGTCCCAGTGCTCCTGCCGGCCGATGCAGACAGGGTAGCGGACCCCGGTCCGGTCGGGATGGCGCAGCAGACACAGGTAGCTGCCCATCGGTAGAGAGACTCCCTTCAGCGGCGTCCTCCCGAGGCTACGTTCGAACCGGGCCACCAGGCGCCGGTTGTGGTGGACATAGCGGTGCAGCAGCACCTCAGCGCCGGGCGGCTCCGTCACCAGCGTCAGCGCCCCATTCCCCTTGAGGTAGGCCGCAACTTCAGCCCGGACGTCATTCCCATCCGGCAGCGCGCTGGCGTGCTCGCGCAGCCCTGCCTCCGCGCGAGCCGCCGCGTCTTCGTCTCGCTTGGACTCGGCCTGTCTGTGCTCCTCCAGCAGTCGCCTGGTCAGCACCTCGTGCGCCTCGGCGAGCCCCGAGTCCACCCGCAGCGCCGCATGCATCCCTCGCTCCGCCTCCAGATCGAGGATCCCGGCCTGCCGCTCCAGCGCGTCCGCCTCGTCCTGCATTCGCCAGCCCGGCGCCTTCGTATCCTCGGACTCCCAGAGCGGTATCGCCTCCAGCATCGACGCTGCCTCCTCCCGAAGCGTCCTGGCTCGGTCTCTGAGCGAGCCAGCTTCGGGCAGGCGAGCCCGAGCGGCCTCGACCACCGCCAGCGCCTGCTCCCGTCGTCTGGCGCCATCCAGCCAATCCCGAACCACTTGCGCGAGCTGGGCTGCGCTCTGGAAGCGGTCTCTGGGGTCACGGGCCATCGCCCGGTCGCATGCCGCTGTCAGCTCCTCGGGCAGCGGCGGCCCTTCAGGTGCGTCGCTCTGGGGCGCGTCGAATCCGAAGGTGTCGACTGCGCGGGCCTGCCTTCCGACAGGTTCCGGCCGCCCCGAGCGGACCATCTGAAGCACCTGACGCGCGCTGGAGCCGACGTAGGGAGCGCGACCGCTCAGCAGCTCGTAGAGGACCGCACCCAACGCATAGATGTCACTGCGCACATCGATGCGGTCGATGTGTCCGAGCGCCTGTTCGGGAGGCATGTAGGCAGGGGTTCCAGCGACCGAGCCCATGCGGGTAGCCTGGGCGGAATCCCGGGAGCGATCGGTGACGATCAGGTCCCCCCAATCCGGGGCCAGCTCGCCCTGCTCGGCGGCGAGGTCGCGCCGGCCGGTGACCTTGGCGATGCCCCAGTCCAACACAAGCACCTCACCGTGAGCGCCCACCATGATGTTCTCGGGCTTGATGTCTCTGTGGATGACGCCCCGCTCGTGGGCGTATGCGACCGCCTCACAGACCCGGAGGAAGGCGTCGACCAGACGACGGAACGTCCACCCTGAGCGGGCCGCCTCCCAGCGTTCTCCGCCGCTCGCCGCGTGGACCTCGGAGATGACGTTGTCGAGCGTCCGTCCTCGCACCTCCTGCATCGTGAAGTAGAACCGCCCGTCCGGCAGGCTCCCAAACTCATGCACGGGAGTGATCCCCGGGTGCTGGAGCTGAGCGCTGACTTGAGCCTCCTCGATGAAACGAGCCAGCGCCCCTGGTTTCGTCATCACGCGAGAAGAGGCGATCTTCATCGCCAATGTCCGTCCCAGGTCGCGGTCCCGGACTCGACGCACCTCGCCCATTCCGCCCCGACCCAGCAGGCCGATGTCGTCGTAGCGGCCTCCGGTGGCGCCCTCAACGACAGCCGGCCGATCCCTGGTGGGCTGGGCGTGGGGACCAGGGGTGACAGGAGCATGGGCGGGGTTGATCTCCGCCACTGTGACGTCGAGTGACACAGGTGTGGTCGATCCGTGAAGCGTAGTGAGGGCTGAGAGCTGCCGGCTTGCGAGCAAGCCCGAGACGATCGTCCGCATCCGCGTGACGTGTTGAGGAGTCCCACCGAGCTCCTTGACCAGCGCGACCGCCTCTTCCTGCAACATGCTGGGGCCTCCTGAAAGGAGGAGAATCCTACCGTCCCGTCGAGGTCCATGAAGGAGGCCAGCTGGTCTTCGCTGATCAGACTCCCCGCCGCGGCGGTCAACTCAAGCACGAGAGCCCACCCAACGAGGGCACCTCTCCTGCGACATCCGTCGGCGCGATCCCGGCCGGCGTCATAGGATGTCCGCCGCGATGCTCCTCCTCTCCCTCCTGCTGAGCGCCCCGAGCCAGGCCCGCGACTGGCCGCGCCGGTCGGTGGAGGCCGACGTGGTCCTGCCGCGCGCCGGCCTGGAGCTCAGCCTCGACGCCGACACCCGCATCACCTCGGGCGAGCGAGACGTCTCCGGCACCTACCGCCCCTGGACCGACGGCACCCGCTGGACCCGATCGGTGCTGTGGCTGGGCGTGGCCCACGGCCTGTCCGACGCCGTGAGCATCGATCTGCGCATCCCGACCGTGCGGGCGTCCTTGACGACCGGCAGCGGCCAGACCACCCAGACCACCGGCCTGGGAGACGTCGAGCTGGGCGCCTGGATGCAGCCCTGGCGCGGGCGCGTCTGGGGGCTGGCCGGCCGCCTCGGCTTCAAGCTGCCCAGCGGCTCCTCCTGGCCCTCCGACACCACCGGCGACCCGGGCGCGATCAGCGGCTTCCTCACCGGAACGGGGACCACCGACGTCTCGGCGGGGGTGCAGGCCCATGTGCGGGCCGGGCGGGTGGCGCGTCTGGAGGGCGGCGGCGCGTGGGTCACCCGCCTGCCGGCCCTCGTGGGCTACGCGATCAGCGAGGACGGCGCCGGAAACGCCTGGTTCGATCCCGGCGACATGGTGCAGGCCGGCGGACGCCTCCTGATCCAGCCGATCGACGCCGCGGCCCTCGGCGGCGCGGCGACCTTCAAGTACATCCTGCCCTCGGCGGTGGGCGCGGCCGGGCCGGGCAGCAACTCCCTCCAGCTCACCGACGTCCCCTTCAGCGGGGGCTCGTTCCTCGACGTCGAGGGTCAGCTCGTCATCTCGCCGTCTGCGCGTCTTGAGATCGGCGGGGCCGGGGGGCTGCAAGTCGTCGGCGCCGACACCACGCGCTTCGCGCACCTGGGACTGCAGGCCCTCTCGCCGCAGCCCGGCGTGCAGATCCGTGGCTGGGTGACCGCGCGATGGTAGCCGCCCTGCTGGGGACAATGCTGCTCGGGACAGGGCTGCTGGTGGCGCCGGCCCACGCCGCCCCGGCCGCGCCGCGCACGCGCTGGCAGACGCTGGAGACCGAGCACTTCGTCTTCCACTGGCCGCGCTCTGCAGACGACGACCTCCACCCGTTCACCACCGAGTCGACGGTCGCGCGGCTCGCGGAGCTGGGCGAGCAGGCCTGGCCCCGCCTGGAAGGCGTGTTCGGACAAGCGCCCGACCAGCGCGTGCATGTGACGGTGCGCGACGACGACTGGGCCGGCGAGGGCCGCTCCGAGGCGAACCAGAGATGGATCGGCGTGGGCGCGCAGCCCGGCCCCACCTTCCGACCCCGCGGCCGCATGGAGCACCTGGAGAGCACGCTCGTTCACGAGCTGACCCACGTGTTCTCCCTCAACATGGCCCGTCGGTTCTCGCCCCTCGTCGACGCCATCGAGATCGGTGTGTTCAGCGAGGACAAGGACTGGGTGCAGCGGCTGGCTGGCCCCACCCCGGTCACGCCGGGGATCGAGGCCGACGTGGGCCTGCGCATGATCTACGCCCCCAACCTGCCGGCGTGGTGGGTAGAGGGTGGCGCGGAGTACTGGGTCGAGCGGGCCGGCTACGGCTCGTGGGGCTCGTCCCGCGAGGCCTTCCTGCGGGTGACCGTCCGCGACGATCTCCTCCTGCCTCGCGCCGGCTGGCGCTCCACGGCCGACAAGACCGGCTTCGACCGCGAGCGGGTGCTCAACCAGGGCTACGCCTTCGCGCGCTACCTCGAAGAAGAGCTGGGCGAGGACGTGCTGACGCGCATGGCGCAGGCCGCCGACCGCCGCAGCCGCCGCCACTGGGACGGCGTGGTGCGAGAGGTCACGGGGCGCTCCACCCGGCAGCTCTACGGCACCTGGCGTCGCAAGCTGGAGCGCCGCGTCGGCGACGACATCGCCCGGATGGAGATGGTGGGGCTGGTGGAGGGACGAGAGCTGGCGCTGACCGAGCCGCCCTGGGAGGCGGATCCGGTGGCGTGGTCGGAGCGCAGCCACCGCGCGCGCGTGACGGCCCGAGAGGGATCCGCGCAGGAGTTCCCGCTGGCCTCCCCTGACGGCAACCTCCTGGCCTGGCACGAGGGTGGCCTGGTGGTGCAGGCGGTGAACGCGGCAGATCTGGGCGCGCTCAGCGGGGTGTATCTGGACGACGCCCGGGATCGCGCGCGCCTCCTCCAGATCGGCCGGCAGACCGCTCGCGAGCCGTCGATTCGACCCTACCGGGTGGCGTGGTCCCCCTCGGGCGGCGCCCTCATCGCGACGGGCAGCGAAGACCACGGCGCGCCCGCAGACCTCGACGGCCGCGACTGGAACCAACTCCTGCTGGGCGAGATCGACAACTCCGACGGTCGACTCTCGGTCAACTGGGCCCCCATCCCCGGCACGCTGCGGGCCACCGAGGCCGCGTGGTCCCCCGACGAGCAGACCGTCGCCTTCATCCGCCAGTCCGACGGCACCCACAACATCTGGACGGTGCGGCTGGACGGCGAGGATCGCCCCCGCGAGCTCACGCGGTTCCGCGACGGCACCCAGCTCCAGGGCATCTCGTGGACGCCCGACGGCGACCACCTGCTGGTGTCGATGATCCGCAACTACCAGCAGGACCTGTGGCTGTACTCTCCGGGCGACGACGACTGGGGGCGCCTCACCGACAGCGCCGCCGACGAGACCGATCCCGTCATCGGGCCCGACGGACGCGCCTGGTTCACGTCTGACATGGGCGGTGTCTTCGACGTCTACAGCATGAACCTCGACACCCGCGCGGTGCGTCGCCACACCCGGCTGGTGGGCGGGGCCTACGGCGCGTCGGCGACGCTCGACGGCAACCTGCTGTACACGGGGCTCACCGGGCACGGCTTCCGCGCGTTCGGTCTGCCGAAGGCCAGGCTGGCCGACGCCCCCGCGGCGTACCCGGGCCGCTGCGACGACGTGACCCCCAGCTCCAGGGCCGGCGCCTGCACAGACACCGGTCGCTTCCTCGCCTACGAGGCGGACCTCTCGGTGGATCCCGCGCGCGACAGCCGTCAGTATGTCGCTGTGGGCGCGCTGCTCCCGCCCGTCCTCACGCCGCTGCTGCGGGTGGACGGCGCCAACGCCGAGGCCGGCGCGCGTTTCCGCCTGGCCGACGCAGCGGAGCAGATGGGGCTGTGGGGGCTGGCGACCATCGGCTCTTCCCGGAGGCTCCGGGGGGTGTTCCAGATCGACGCGCTCTGGCCGACGCTGCAGGTGGGCGGAGATCACCGCAAGGTGGGCGACAACCTCGGCCTGCGGGTGGCCTCCGACACCGCGACCGAAGAGGTGATCGAGCGACGGGTGGAGATGGCCCGCGACGAGGGGTGGGCGCTGATCCGCGCGAACCCGTCGGCCACGCTCCGCGGAGATCTGGTCGGCGAGCGCACCCGCCTGCGCTTCCGCGACAGCGGCGACGCCGGGGTCCTCTCGCCCTTCTCCCGGCACGACGGGCTGGGGGTGATCCTGGGGTGGTCGCCCGGCCCCACCGATCCGGATCCCATCAACCCGCAGGGCGGCCGCGAGACGACGCTGGGCTGGCAGCTCCGCGCCACGCGCCTGCTCGACCCACGGTACGACGCCATCGTCGACGACGGCGAGGTGCTGTCCAGCTACCGCTACCACCTGCTGCGCGCGCACCACAGCGAGTACATCCCGCTGGGTCACCACACCGTTCAGCTCGACCTCGACGCGGGCTGGATCGATCGCAACGTGATGCCCTGGGACGAGATCAGCGCGGGTGGGCTCCATCCCATGAGCTGGTCCGGCGGCTCGCTGCAGACCCCCCTGTCCTTCCCCGGGTTCGGCGCGTGGACGCTGTCGGGTGAGACCGCCCTGCTGGCGGGGCTGGCCTGGCGCATTCCGCTGGCGCGGGAGATCGACCGCCCGCTCGGCCCGCTGCATGTGGACGGCCTGGTCCTGCAGCTGTTCGGCCACGCAGGCAACCTGTGGGGGTACCGCCCGATCGGCACCACCACGGTGGTGAACGGCTCGGTGGTCGCCGACGACCCCGCCACCATCCAGCGCGAGGTGCCCTTCTCCGATCACGCCAGCGGCCTGAGCCCTGAGGCCCAGCCGGTCAACCTGCTGTCCGACGTCGGCGCGGAGCTGCGGCTGCGCAGCTTCATCCGAAACGACTGGGACTGGGACAGCTTCCTGCGGGTGGCCTGGGGGATGCAGGATGTCTCGGGCACCGGCGACATCGACGGCGACGGCCTGGTCTATGCGCTCCCGCGCGCGGCGTTCGGCTTGGAGACCCGCGAGGTGGAGCCCTCCACCGTGCGGATCTACCTCGGACTCGGCACGGGCTGGTAGGTTGGTCCCGGACTGGATGGTCCCGGACTGGATGGTCGCAGACTGGATGGTCGCGCGGGGTGCAGTCATCGCGCTCGCGCTCGGGGCGGGTTGTGGTCCACCGGAGGCGCGCAACGAGGTGCTGCATCGCGATGTGGTGGCCGAGTCACTCGACTCGACGTACACGCTGTCGATCTACATCCCGCCCGAGCTGGAGGGGGTGTCCGGAGCGCCGTGGCTTCTTGTGTTGGACGGTGAGTATGGTCACATCGAGGCCGATATCTCCGATCAACTCATCGCAGGTGGGCAGGCCGCGCCGCACGTGATGATCGGGATCGGCAACGCAGACCTCCGCGACCGCGACTATACGCCAACAGAGATCTCCGACGAGCCCTCCGGCGGACTCGACGACTTCGTCGGCTGGCTGCGCGACGACCTCATCCCGGAGCTCGAGGCGGAGCTGGACATCGGCGGAGCTCCAGCGCTGCGTGGGCTGCACGGTCACAGCTACGGCGGGCTCGCCACCACCATCGCGCTGCTCACCTACCCCGATCTGTGGAGCCGCTTCGGCGCCACCAGCCCCAGCCTGTATTGGGACGGCGCGATGGTGTTCGGCGTCGAGGAGGCGTTCGCCAGCGAGAACGACGATCTACCGATGCGGCTGTATTGCAGCATGGGCGAGCTCGAGGCCCCCGCGATGAATCCGCTGTTCGAGGAATTCACCGAGCGGCTGGACCGGCGTGGATACCCGGGGCTGGAGATGAAGGCCGAGGTGATCGATAACCACGACCACTTCAGCAGCTGGGAGGTGGCCTACGAGCGCCTGGTGCCGCACCTGTTTCCGCCCGGCGAGGCGATGCGTTGACCGCGTGGCTCGTCCCCTGGGTCGTCTCCATGACGCTGCCGGCCGCCGCGGGTCTCCGCGCAAGTCTCAGCGAGGCCTGCGTCTCTACACCGCGGACCCACGTCGGCGTCGACGCCGTGACGCTCTACGACGGGACGCTCTGGTCGGCGTGGCTCCTGTTCCAGCCCGCCGCAGACGCGATGTGGACCGCTGCCCTGGACCGCCACCCCTGTCTGCGCCTCGGTCTCCGCGAGCACGTCTACCTCGATCTGCTCTGGCTCGATCCGGGCGGCCCCGAGTCGGGGTGGGAGCTGCAGAACAAGCTCACGGCCGCGGTGGGCACGGAGCTGGAGCGGCGCCGCTGGTCGATGGGTGCCTACCTGCTGCCCGGCTTTCGGCTCACGGTGGTCCACCAGCGGGCCACGTTCGACGCCTGGGACATCGATCGCGCCTACACGGCCGCCGGGGTGCTTCCGGCGCTCTATCTGTACCAGATCACCCGATTCAGCATCATCGGGCGGCTGGGTGTCCACGCCGACGTGCAGTGGAGTCCGATTTATCCGTACCGGGAGTACGGCTGGTACAGCAACCGCCTCATCGGGCTGGGGATCAGTGTCTGGCCCGCGGAGTGACGGACGCCGGGGGCGCGCACGCGTTAGGATGAGCGTCGCGATGTTTCTCCTCTCCCTGCTGCTGATCGGCTGCTTTCGCTCGACCACCTCGGCCGAGGGGGAGATCATCGGGCTGGCGATGGGCCTCGAGAGCGTGCAGGACCCGCCCGAGGCGATGGGCGGTCGCGTGGAGTACGCGCGGCTGCGAATGCTGGGAGAGCAGCTCGGCGCCGGGCTGGCGCGTCAATCCTCCGACGCCCCGGCGCTGGACGGTGTCGATCTGACCATCGGCGAGGCGCGGTTCAACGCGCCCGCTGACGGCTTCTACGATGACCGCTCCGCGATCCTCACCCCCGGCCCTGCGCAGGACGGCGCCGCGGATGTCTGCATCACCCGACTGCCGCCGCCGGTGGCCCAGCTCGACCTGCCCAGCGTCGACGTCGGCGAGGCCATTCACCTCGGCGACGACACCAGCTCGGCGCGCCTCCTGCGCCAGCCACGGGACGCCACGGGCGCGCTCCACTACGGACTCGAGATCCAACCCACGGTGCTCCAGCACGATCAGCTCGCGACCACCTGGTCCAGCGGCGCCACCTGGGAGATCACCACCCCGGGAGCCCTGCCTCACAGCGAGCTGCGGGCCGTCCCCGCGCCGCTCTCCGAGGCCACCCTCACGCTCCCGCCGACGCTGGAGGGGGTGGCGGTGAGCGGCCAGGAGCTGTCCGCGACCACCTGGCTGCCCGGGCCCTGGCAAGAGGCGCTCCCCCTCACGTGGACCCCCTCCGCAGAGGGCACGCCGGTGACGGTGGTGCTCCTGCTGCTGGGCGTGGGCGGCGAAGGGACGTGCTTCTGCGACGATAACTGCCCCGCGGGCACTACCTGCGACGACGCGACCGCCCGGTGCACCAACGCCGCCGGCATGGGGTGGGATGTGCGTGGAGAGCTGGCCTGCACGCTCGAAGACGACGGGGAGTTCTCGCTGGAGCCGACCGCGCTGGACCGACTGGTCAACCAGATCGACCCGGCCGATGTCGTGGGCGCCGTGCTTGCGGTGGCGCGGATCACCGAGGGCACGTTCGCCATCGGCGACGCCATCACGCCCGACGGCGGCCGCATCGCGCTGACGCCCATCCGCGCCCGTGGGCTCGACGTGATCTACACGCGCCTGGAGTCGCCGTGATCGCGCTGCTCCTCGCGGCATGTGGCGGCGGCCTCGAGCCGTACTGGACCGGCCCCGCGCCCACGCTCGACGGGATGACACCGAGCACCGTCGAGGGAGTGCTGGGCGGCACCGAGGCCGAGATCACCGGGAGCGAGTTGGCAGACGCCCTCACCGTGGTCGTCGGCGATCGCAACGCCACCGTCGTCCACCCCTCCTCGGGATCTCTGTCGCTCGTCCTGCCGGCAGGCCCCCCAGGCGGCGGCACAGTCGACGTCACCGTGGTCACGCCAGGTGGGGAGGTCACGCTCGAAGACGCCGTGACCTACAGATCGGTGGGCTCCGGCTGGTGGGACGACGAGCGCGTGAGCATGGCGTTCGCGCGGGTGGACTGCCCCATCAGCATCCGGGCGTCCACAGGTGAGCAGGTGACCACCCTCATCCGGTGCGATCTGGCGATGGGCGAGGCCTACGCCGCGGCCAGCGTCGGCCTGGACACCCAGCCCGGGCTGGCCGGAGAGCTGCTCGATCTGCCACGGCTCTCGCTGGTGCCAGGAGTCGGTGGATCCAGGCTGCTCGACGCTGAAGATCTGGCCGGGCCGGATCTGCCGCAGCTCCCGCAGACCCGCCAGGCCTCGACGCTCACCGATCTGGCTCTGCTCAGCCTGCGCGACTTCGAGCGCGACATCTCAGAGATCACCTACCGAGACGATCTCCTCTGGCGGTACTACGCCAACTACAGCGCCTCACAGGTCTACGGACCGCTGGCCTGGCTGGAGGCCGACTCCGGCTGCGGCCTGGGCGGCGGGGCGATCACCGCGCAGTCCACGCAGCAGCTCCAACTCAGCGTGAGCGCCGACGGCGCAGGGACGGTCGAGATGGGCCTGACGCTGGAAGGCCCCGACGGCAGCCTGGAGGGCCGGATCAGCTCGGGGCTCCTCACCGCCGCAGGGGGAGACACGGTGACATCCGAGTGGTCCGGCGCGTGGCTGGCGCCGAACGATGACGATCCCCTCAGTTGGTCGCCGCACGGACGTGGCGCCGCCCTGCGCGTGGCCGATCTGGCGCTGGGCGCAGATCACAAGCTGGCGATCGCCGAGGACGGGGTGTTCGAGACGATCGGCACGATCGCTGCGGTCGAGAAGCTGGCGCTGATCGCCCCCGACGTGTTGGCGGGCACGCACGAGATCACGCGCGATCAAGACGAGACGATCCGCTGGCGGGCCGCGGAGGCCGACGAAGATCCACTGCTGGGAGAGGTGCTGCTGGTG
>CAYXGP010000057.1:37116-39319 GCA_964464515.1 uncultured Enterobacterales bacterium | reverse complement strand
TCACACCACTGCGTCTCGACGCTCAGACTGCCCCCAAATCCCGAATGCGCCCTCGATGTAGTCGTCGGCATCTCCGTTGGCTTCGTCTTCGTGGAGGGGTCCGAACTCCCAGGTCGAGAGGCTGAAGCGATACAGATCGGAGCGCGGCTCCCAGTTCTCCTCCAGCCCTCGAACCACGAAGTCGCCCGGGCACGAGCTGAAGGCGTGCATGATGGTGATCTGGTGGGCGCAGCAGTCGCCGAGCGGTCCCGAGATGCCGACGTCGGAGAACATCGGATGATCCTGCGAACAGGTCGTCCCGTCGAAATTGTGCAGGTCGGCGAGGTAGGTGCCGGAGGTGCTGCCGTTCTCCGAGCTGATGCCACGATTGACAACGATCTGGTCGCTCTGGAACCAGGCCAGGCCGCTGATCCGATCGTAGGTGCGCTCGCCGGCCGCGCCGAAGTCGATGGTCTCGTTCAGCGAAATGCAGTGAGCGCTGTTCCCATCCCGGTCCATCCAATACCAGTCGTGGTCCTGCCCGACATACAGAATCGTCGAGCGGTCCGGTGACGGAACGGCCCCCATCTCGGAGACCGTCGGGGTGTCGGTGAGCTGGCGCTCGTCACCTCCGTCGAGACTGGAGATGAACAGATCGTAGCTCTCGCCCGGCCCGGCGCTGCGCCGGGACACGACACAGGCGTTATCGTCGGCGACGCCGTCACAGTCCTGATCCACATCGTCACAGCGCTCCGGTGCTCCCGGCCAGGTGTTCGGATCCGCGTCGTCGCAGTCCTCGTCGCGGGAGAAGCCGTCGCTGTCGTTGTCGAACCGCGCTTCGTATGCCCGATCCGAGATGTTGAGGCATCCTGCCAGGAGCAGGACGGCTACGGCGGTGCGGCCCTGATGACGGTGGGTGGTGGACATCAACTCTCCTGGCGCTGGGCTGGTCAGTCGTCGCGCTGCCGTAATTGCTCTGCTCGCTGGGAGTCACCGTGGCGTGAGCTGGTAGCCCAGCCCTGCAGACATCCGCAGCTCGCCGAGGTTGATGGGCGTCGGGCTGCCCAGGTGGCGGCCGGCGATCTCCCGTCCCTCGACGAAGAAGCGGAAGAAGCGGTTGACGTGGAAATTGAGCCCGACGACCCCGGACAACAGCGGGGTGAGGGAGAGCTCTTCCGGCGCTGCAGTGGTGCTGGTCAGCGTGAGGCCGGGCTGGATCCCGAACCAGGGATCGAAGCGGTCTTCCCTGAAGTGGTAGCCGAAGCCCAGAAGGCAGGCGTGGTTGTCTCGGAGGGCGCCCGCCCCGCGCTGCTCGGAGATGTACCGATACACGTCTCCGCGGAGGGCGAATCCAGACGATGCGCCAGGCCGTCGAGATCGGTGGTCAACAGATCGTAGAACCACTCGCTGTCGACACGGTCCGAGGCGCGGCTGCGCATCTGCCCGCCAGCGCCCATGCCCGGGTTGCCCCCGGTGCCGTGGTTGAAGGTGCTGAGCGTGGTGCGGGCGCCGCGCGCTCCCGGCTTCGTCCCCGACATCAGGAACCCCACGGCGAGGTAGCGCTCCTCCTCGACCTCATCGAGTCGCTCCCGCAGCAGCTCCTTTCCGTTCCTCCAGCGCGCGCGCTGACGGTCGTCGTCGAGGTCTTCGGGGTCGTCGATTCCCATCTCCAACATCACCCGGTGGATCAGCGGGAAGGCGAGGCGGACCGCGGCGTTGTCCGGGGCCGCCCTGTCGAAGTCGAGGACCGCGAGACGGCCGCCGGGAGCGAGGAGATCCGTCGCCCGCGACAGCACACCGGGCAGATCGTGGACGATGCCCAGAACCCAGGTGCTGAGCACGGCGTCGACGGGGTCCGGTACTCCCTCCAGCGCCGCAGCGTCGCCCCGCAGCAGGGTCACGTTGGTCCACCCTGCGGCCTCGACGCGCGCGCGGGCTCGCGCGAGCATGCCCTCCGAGTAGTCGATCCCGATCACCGAGCCCGAGGGGCCCACGGCGTCCACGAGCAGCGGGAGGTTGATACCCGTGCCGCAGCCGATGTCCAACACCCGCTTCCCCTTGAGGTCGCCGAGTCTGGCGATGGTGCGCGCTCTCCACCGGTCGAGGCCCAGCAGGCGGTCGAAGATCCACCGGCTCCAGCGGTCGTAGGAGCGGGCCGCGCGATCGTAGTTTTGTTCGACGGATTCGAGTTGCAATTCAGTCTCCTGGTGTGGCTGTGGTATTG
>CAYXGP010000057.1:6255-37016 GCA_964464515.1 uncultured Enterobacterales bacterium | reverse complement strand
ACAGTGCTCTCGACGATGACAGTGCTCTCGACGATGACAGTGCTCTCGACGATGACAGTGCTCTCGACGATGAGGACGTCGAGTCGACGGGAGAGCGCCACTGGGAGTCGCCCCTCACGCCATGTATCGCATGTAGAATGTTTCATATGATGTACGTATCATATGATTGCTTCGTCATCTGTCAAGCCCTGATGTGCATGGGAGCGCTCATTTCTCGCAGGCGTAGTCCAGCTTGATCTGCTCCTCGCGGTGCTGGAGGAGTTTGATGAGCGGCGTCAGACTCTGGGATGACTCGGTGCCCGTGGCGAGGTCGAACGCTCCATGTCTCGGTGTCGACTCGATACCCGCGCGAAAGTGATCTACGATGCAGGCATGATGTTCCCGGCCAGGCTCCCGCTGTCCTCACTGTGCTCCCTGGAGATGGGACTCGATCGGCCGGGGTGCTCCGCTTCGCGCTGGGTGAACGCGCTGCGCGTCGCAGTGATCTGTGGGTTGAGCGGCTGCGCCTTCATCTCCGATGCTGCACTGGAGGAGCGGCTGGATCGAGATGGGGACGGCGTGCCACGTCCCACCGACTGCGACGATACAGATCCCGCCATCCAGACCTACATCTTCTACGCGGACGCCGATGGAGATGGCTTCGGCGGCAGCGTTGAGTTGCAGGGGTGTTCCGCCCCGGAGGGATACTCCGAGCGCGGGGGGGACTGCTCAGATGAGCGCGCCGAGGCGCACCCCGGGGCCGTGGAGCGGTGCAATCGCCTCGACGATGACTGCGACGGAGAGGCGGATGAGGACGTCGAGATCCCGATCTGGTACTACGACCGCGACGGGGACGGCTACGGAGATCTGACCGAGAGCGTGGCCGGGTGTGAGTCGCCATCTGATGAGTTCGTCGACAACGGCGCGGACTGCGACGACGGCGACCCGGCGATCAGCCCGGACGGCAGCGAGCGCTGCGACGGAGACGACAACGACTGCGATGGCGCGATCGATGACGACGATCCTGACGCCCCCCTCGAGGCCTGGTACCGCGACGCCGACAGCGACGGGTTCGGCGACGCCGCCATCCCGCAGTATGCCTGCGCGCCCCCGAGCGGCTACGTCGCAGACCGCACCGACTGTGATGATACAGATCAGCATACCTTTCCCGAGGCTCCCGAGCTCTGCGACGACATCGACAACGACTGCGATTCAGCGACCGGAGAGGTGGGCGTTGTCACGCTCGATCGGAGCCAGAACCACGGATCGATCCAGGACGCGGTCATCGCTGCCGTGGACGGCAGCACGGTCCGAGTCTGCGATGGAACCTACACTGAGAACATCAGCGTCTTCTCCGATCTGACGCTCGAGTCGGCGGGTGGCCCGGCGGTGACCACGATCGATGGAGGCGGGGCGGATCTGGCTACGATCGCTGTCTACAGTCCCGTCTCCGTGACGATCTCCGGTTTCACCATCACCGGCGGGAGCGGCGTGGAGTACGGTGGAGATCGGTGGGGTGGCGGCGTGGCCGGCGCCGTGGCCAATGAGTTGATGCTCTACGACAACATCATCGAGGGGAATCAGGCCGATCTCGGGGGCGGTGTGTTTGGCTCGGCGCTCACGGTCACCGAGATCATGGGCTGCACCATCCGGGACAACGAGGCGGCCTCAAGCGGAGGTGGGATCCTGATTCTCTATGGCTGGGCGGTCATCGAAGACAGTGATATTACTGGGAATAGCGCGTCAGTTGGTGGAGGTCTGAATGCCTTCTCGGCGGGGATCAATCCTCTCACCGCTGAAGTCGGCGTCACGTTGGAGGGCACACAGGTCACGGGCAACCAGGCGGATTACGGAGGCGGTCTCGCATTGAATAGCTCCTCAGCCATCCTGGACTCAAGCAGCGAGGTCAGCTTCAATACGGCGTCGGTGAGCGGCGGCGGGGTGTACGCTGATGATGGCGCAGCGCTGATGGTTTCCAACAGCATCATCTCCGAGAATGATGCCCAATATGGCGGCGGCGCCTACATCAGCGATGCGTCCATCGCCTTGGACTCGAGCAGCGAGCTCAGCTCCAATACGGCCTCCAGTTATGGGGGTGGGGTGTACCTGGGTGGCGGCTCCCTGAGCGGGGGGACCGTCCAGGCCAACAGCGCGGAGTACGGAGGCGGGGTCTATATTCCAGTTGGGTCAACGATATCGTCGGTAGCGATTGACAGCAACACAGCGTCGGTGAGTGGCGGCGGGATGTACGCTGACGATGGTGCAGTGTTGGACTTGTCCAGTGTCGTCATCTCGTGGAATGCGGCCCGATATGGCGGAGGTGCCTACATCGATGATGCGTCCATCGCCTTGGACTCGAGCAGCGAGCTCAGCTCCAATACGGCCTCCAGTTATGGGGGCGGGGTGTACCAGGATGGCGGCTCCCTGAGCGGGGGGACCGTTCAGGCCAACAGCGCGGAGTTTGGTGGCGGGCTCCTGGTGTCTGGCGAGTCAGTGCTTTCCTCGGTGGTAATTGATGGCAATACGGCGTCGGTGAGCGGCGGCGGGGTGTACGCTGATGATGGCGCAGCGCTGACGGTTTCCGGCAGCATCATCTCTGCAAATACGGCCCAATATGGCGGAGGTGCCTACATCGAAGAAGCATCCATCGCGCTGGACTCGAGCGGCGAGGTCAGCTCCAATACAGCCTCCACTTATGGGGGCGGGGTGAGGCTGAATGGCGGCTCCCTGAGCGGCGGGACCGTCCAGGCCAACAGCGCGGAGTACGGAGGTGGGGTCTATGTCTCCGGCGAATCGCAGCTTTCGTCGGTGACGATCGACAGCAACACGGCCTCCGATCATGGGGGTGGAGTGTACGCTGATGATGGCGCAGCGCTGACGGTTTCCGGCAGCATCATCTCCGTTAATGACGCCCAATATGGCGGAGGTGCCTACATCAGTGATGCGTCCATCACGTTGGACCTGGGCAGCGAGATCAGCTCCAATACGGCCCCGAATTATGGGGGCGGAGTGTACCTGGGTGGCGGCTCCCTGAGCGGAGGTACCGTCCAGGCCAACAGCGCGGAGTACGGAGGTGGGGTCTATGTGCGCGACGACGCCACGATCGTGGCCGTGACCATCGATAGCAACACCGCGACCCATGGCGGCGGCGTTCGCTCCTACGACTCGGCGCTCGATTTGACCACCTCGATCCTGTCCGGCAACACGGCCGTTGAAGGAGGGGGGCTGGCTCTGGCTGGTGGTAGCGTAGCGCTCGCGGAGTGCTCGGTCACGGGGAACCTGGCGTCGTCCCTCGGGGGGGGCGCCTATATCGAGAGCGGGGAGTTGTTCTCGGACCTCGTGGACTGGGGCAGCGGGAGCGATGACAACGACCCCGATGATGTCTATGTCCTGGATGAGCTGGGGCGAGGCTCAGCGTTTGGCGATTTTGCAGAGTCTGCGTCGTTCACCTGCAGCTCGGAGACAGGCGACTGTCAATGAACTTACGGCCCGTCTCTGAGGGGGAGTCGCTCCGCCTGGTCTGACCGAGGGGCACGCAGGCTGTGACGAGCCGGAGCGATCACTCCGCGTCGCATGCGTAGTCCAGCTTGACCTGCTCTCCGCGGTACTGCAGGCGCTTGAGGCCGGCCCAGGGATCGACCTCCTTCTGCTCGGCGTGGTAGTCGCCGTTTCCGGGACCGACCATGGCGAACGCCACCTCGCGGCCGTCGGGACAGGTCACCGTGGACGTCGATGACGTACCGCTCGCGCCGTAGACGTCGGCCCA
The DNA here is from genome assembly GCA_964464515.1 of uncultured Enterobacterales bacterium. GTDB lineage: Bacteria > Myxococcota_A > UBA796 > UBA796 > UBA2385 > CAYXGP01. The sequence goes on along the minus strand of CAYXGP010000057.1, from coordinate 33,271 downwards.
GGCCGGGCAGTTCGTGAGATCGCTGTACCAGGAGCCGACCCCGTCTCGCACGACCGCGAGGCAGGGGGGCTCGTCGCACTCCATGCCGACCACGTCGATGTCCATCTCGCAGCTCTCGATCGCGTCCTGGAGGACCCGCTCGAACGCCTCGGGGGCGTGGCCGGGCAGGGGCTCCTCAGGCCACCCCGGGGCCTCGCCGAAGGCCTGGATCTCCAGGCTCTTGTAGGCCATCTTCTGGAAGGTCTGTTCGCGCTTGAGCGTGGAGATCTCCTCCTCGAGCGGGGAGCAGTCGCCGCCGGTGATCACGCGCGTGGCCGCCGGACGCGCTCCTTCTCGGGTGGAGGGAGCGGCCGGGGCCGCGGCCGATGGGGGCGCCGCCTCTTGTGGTGCGGTCATCCGTCCGGCCAGTCCCCCGACGATCAGCCCACCGATCCCCGCCAGTACCGCTCTGGTCATCTTCCACCTCCGCGTCGAGTACCCTCGATGAAGGCATCGCGATGAAGGCCGGGTATCCCGTCTTTCCAGGAGTAGCGTCTGGTGAAGACGTGGTAGCCTCGGCGGATGATCGCGCTCCTCATCGCTCCTGTCCTTGCCGCAGCTCCGCAGACCGAGGGGCCCTGGGAGCACCGCCAGGTGCAGACTCGCAACCTGGACACCCACGTGCTGGTGGCGGGACCCGAGGACGGCTCGCCTGTTCTGCTCATCCACGGCTTCCCCGACAGCTCGCACGGCTGGCGCGGGGTGATGCCGCTGCTGGCCGAGGACCACCGCGTCTATGCGCCCGACCTGCGCGGCTACGGGGGCACGCAGCGGCCCGACGACGGCTACGAGCTGGGCACCCTCGCCGATGACGTGATCGCGCTGCTCGACGCGCTGGAGCTGGAGACGGTCGATCTGATCGGCCACGACTGGGGCGCGGCGATCACCTGGGAGGTCGCTGCGGTCGCCCCGGAGCGTCTGGACAGCATCACCGTGCTCAACATCCCGCATCCCACCGCGTTGTATGATGCGTTTCAGCAGGTGCCCGAGCAGCGCAAGTACAAGAAGTTCGCCAACCTGATGAAGCTGCGGTTCACCGCGCGGGTTCTCTCCAACGTCGCGCAGGACGAGCGCGGTGAGAAGCTGTACTTCCCTGAGCTGGTCGATGATTCAGCGTTCTCTGCGACCGACGCAGCGCAGTACCACGCGCTGTTCGATGAGCTGGACGAGACGCGGGCCGCGCTGGCGTATTACCGGACCAACTTCGCGAGCTGGCGCGCGACCTGGGAGAAGGCGCAGGCGCACCCGAAGATAGATCTGCCCACGCTGGTGCTGTGGGGCGCGCAGGACAACTATATGTTGGCCTCGGAGGCAGAGCGTTCCTGCGGATACGTCAACAAGACCTGCTCGGCCCATGTGCATCCCGACGCGGGACACTGGCTGCTGTGGGAGCAGCCGGAGTGGGTGGTCGAGCGGTGGCGCGCTGCGTATGCCCCCGCGCAGTAACGCCGAATCATGCCCTGGTGCTCGGAGGCCCCATGCGACCCCTACTCTTCAGCCTGCTCGCGTTCGCCTGTCGGGGGGACAAGGCCCTGACCACCGACACCGCCGTCGAGACTACTGGAGATCTCGACGGAGACGGATACGCCATCGATTGTGATGAGAATGACCCGGCGGTCCATCCCGGCGCGCTGGAGGTCTGCGATGGCATCGACAACGACTGCGACGGCCAGATCGACGAGGGAGTGACCGACACCTTCTATGCCGACGCCGACGCCGACGGCTACGGCGATCCCGACGCCCCCGTCGACGCTTGCAGTGCCCCCAGCGGGGCCGCCAGTGCCGGAAACGACTGCGACGACGCCGACGCTGACAGCTTCCCCGGCGCCCCGGAGCGCTGCGACGGTGCCGACAACGACTGCGATGATGAGATCGACGAGGACATCGTCGAGATCTGGTACGCTGACGCGGACGCCGATGGGTGGGGAGACGCAGGCGAGCCCGTGGAGAGCTGTGATCCGGAGCAGGGTTGGGTCGCGCAATCCGGTGACTGTGACGACACCGAGGCGGCCATCAGCCCGGTGGCAACCGAGCTGTGCGACGACGCCGACAACGACTGTGATGGAGAGACCGACGAGGCCGACGCCGCAGACGCGCCGACCTGGTACACCGACGCCGACGGTGACGGCTGGGGGAGCGCAGACAGCGAGCAGCAGGCCTGCGAAGCTCCCGAAGGTGCGGCGGCGGTGGCGGATGATTGTGATGACGGCGATGCAGCGGTCCACCCCGACGCTGCTGAGACGTGCAACGGCGTGGACGACGACTGCAACGGCTGGACCGACGACGATGATCCGGCCGTGACCGACGCAGAGACATGGTATCTCGACCACGACGGCGACGGCTACGGCGCGGCGGAGCACGCTGTCCCGGAGTGCGCGGCGCCCGCGGGGTACGTGGCAGACGCTACTGATTGCGATGATACGGATGCTGCGTCCAACCCCGATGCGGACGAGGTGTGCGACAGCGCGGACAACGACTGTGATGGTGCGATCGACGAGGACGCAACAGACTCCCTCATCTGGTGGGTCGACGCCGACGGCGACGGGTATGGCTCTTCGGCCTCGACGCGGGAGGCCTGCGACCAGCCCTCCGGTCATGTGTCTTCGGAGGGCGCGGAGGACTGCGACGATGGTGACGCCGAGACGAACCCCGACGCCGTCGAGAGCTGTAACGGTGCCGACGACGACTGCGACGGCGACACCGACGAGGACGACGCGATGGACGCCGCGACGTGGTACGCCGACGCCGACGGCGATGGGTTCGGCAGCAGCACCTACACCGCGACCGCATGCGACGCGCCGTCGGGCTACACGGACGACGCCACCGACTGTGACGATACACAGGACGACGTCAACCCGAACGCCGTAGAGAGCTGTAACAGCCAAGATGATGACTGTGACGGTGACGTGGACGAGGACTCCTCTTCCGACGCCCCCACCTGGTACGCAGACAACGACGGTGACGGCTTCGGAACCGCGGACACCAGCGCTGTCTCATGTGAAGCCCCCAGCGGGTACGTCTCCGAAGACACCGACTGCGACGACGGCGACGACGCCATCCATCCCGGCGCCGAGGAGGCCTGCGACGGAGTCGACACCGACTGCGACGGAAGCGCCGACAGCGGCGCGCTCGGCTCCGATCCGACCTGCGCGGCGCGGGCCTGCCTGGAGATCCTGGACGACGGCTCATCGATGGGAGACGGCCTGTATTGGATCGACCCCGACCAGGACGGTGACACGTCCGACGCCTGGGAGGCGCACTGCGATATGAGCCGCGACGGCGGGGGCTGGACGCGGATCGAGGCGGCGCTCTGGCCGAACTTCTTCGACGTTGGTGACTACGAGCAGGTCGGGGACCCCGAGGACGACAACTATACGCAGCTCACCGATCTGGACGACTTCGCGGTGGGCGGTGTCTACACGTTCCGGTTCGAGGTGGGCAACAGCCTGACGTGGGACACCGGCGCGCAGGCCCACTACACGATCTGGTCGCAGGAGCACAACCCGATCGACGACGCCACAGACGGCAGCGACTATACGTTCATCGACGGTGAAGAGTCGACGACGTGCAGCGGGTTCAACGGCCTGCACAGCGAATACTGGGATCAAGGCGGCGCGCACTGCCGCACCAGCGACGTCGACACCACCGAGAGCTACAACTGCTGGTGGATGCAGGTCGTTCCCTTCCAGCAGTACTCCAGCTCCTCCACGTACCCGGGCTATCTGGAGGGGTACGACGGGTCGAACACCCACGTCTGGCAGGTGCTCTGGGTGCAGTAGAGGCAGCCCTGGAGTACCTCGCCCGGGCTGTTCGCGGTGACGGCTACGGATACCACGTCGCCTCCGAGGACGGCCCCGCGACCGTCTGGGTTTCCCACGAGGCGCGCGGAGAGTGGAGCCCCGTCGAGTTCAACTCGCCGAGAGTGCCGGTTCCACGGTGCGCCGGACAACCACTTGGGGGAGCATCGAGGATCGCCGATTCTCCTACCCTGGTGCGTATGGGCTATGCCCCCCGCAAGGGAGCTACAGGGTCGCGGTATCAACTTGAAGCCGCGACCCTGTACCTCGGTCAGGTGGTCCGGCTGTGGGCAGCCCCACACAAGAAGAAGCAGGGATAGGAGATCAACTTGAGTCCGACGTACTGTGTTCTCTCGAAATACTCGAGCTCTGATGCACATCCTGACGATCAGCCTGGTCCTGTCCTGCAGCCCCGACGCCTCCGCCCCGCCGACTGAGGTCGAGCAGGGCGTGGTCTCGTCTCCCACGGCACCCATCCTCCCGACCCGCCGTGTCGTTCCCTCGGAATTCACCTACGAAGAGATCGAGCTCCAGGGTCGAAGCCCGCTCTGATCGCCCGGGGATGTCCTCTACATCGCCGTCGATCGCGCCAACATCCGCAGCGGAAGCTCGACAGACTCCGAGGTCATCGCCGTGCTTCGCCTGGGCGATGAAGCGATGGTGCTCGAAGCCGTCGGAGAGCCCGTTAAGTTGGTCGGGCGGACCATGCTCTGGTATCGCATCCAGGCAGAGACCGATGATGGGAAGGTGGAGGGGTTCGCTTTCGGATCCGTGCTGACGCCGATCCGATGGCGCGACGATCTCGACGGTGATGGACAGGAGGACGTGACCGTGCTCACCTTCAGCCCGGACTTCAAGCCTCGGGTGCGGGTGAGGAGTCCGGCGATTGAAGGCGCTGAAGCAGTGGCCCTGGACCTGACGATCGGCCAGGCTGGGGGGACGCTCAGAGCTCAACGGGTCGAGCACCCCCACCAGCCCTGGTCGCTGGTGCGCGTGTCGCTCTGTCGCGAAGGGGGGGACTGCGACGAGGCGCTGGTGAGCTATCTCCAGGGCCCCGGCGGAGCTCCGGTGTTGGCTCGCGTGCCCACAGGAGAGAGCCCCCTCGCTTTTGAACTGACCCCCGATGGCCTGATCGCAGCGCACCAGGCGCGGGTTGTGCGTGGAGGGCGCCTCGTCGCCATCGACCAGATCCCTCTCACTCCGCCCGCGGGAACCTTCGAGGGTGCCGTGTCATTCCACCCCTGGAAGGCTCCCCAGACCTACCGCTACTACACGCAGCGCTGGACGGTGACGGACACCGGCGGGACCGAGCATGCAAAGGAGCAGCGCTGGACCTGGGAGGGGTTCGGCACGATCGCTGAGGGCGAGTACAAGGGCAAGACCCTCATCTCGACCAGTTGGGGATGGATCAACAGCAAGAGTGGCGCGCGCATGTCCAACGCCTACCGATTCGTCGCGGTCGAAAAGAAGAGATGGGTCTACCTACCCAAAGCCTCTCCCATGCCGGAGATCGGCTGGATAACCACCGAGGCCGCGAAGCACGGGATCACCATCGAGGTCGATCCGGACCTCGTCGTGCGTGGCCTGTCCATGCCCAGGGTCCTGCACGAAGGCGAGAAGGGACGCATCCGGTTGTCCTACTTCAGCGTAGAGGGGGATGAGCCGGACAAGGGCACGCCCGGGTTCCAGGGGCGCTTCGAGCATGACGCCACCGAGGTCTACTCCCACCCCGTGGTGACGTCGCTGCGTGGGGACTCCGAGTGGATCACCTCACGGCAAGCCGACGGTGTGGTGCTCTACTACTACTACGAGCCGATCTTCGCCTCGAGCAGTCCCTACCAGCGGCACCTGGATGGCGACGACATCCAGTGGGAGGCCCCCAACGCTTCCGAGCGCGGCGAGTATCCGCTGACCTGGGACGATCAATGTGGCGAGCTGAAGAAGGGGCCTGAGCGTGTCCGGGGGATCAAGCGCGACGAGCTCCGCAAGGTTGGAGAGAAGGACGGAATCGCGCTGTTCGTGCCAATAGACGAGGGCCATCCTGTCTATACCGAAGCGACCCGCCAGATGAAGGACGAGGAGCCAGACTTCGACGGCGGGGTTCCGCTGCTGATCTTCGAAGATGACCTCGGGTCCTTCCGGAAACTGCTGCGTCGTGACACCTACTACAGCACGATGGCCTGCGAGCCGGTGCTCTACCTCTACGGAGACCCCCAGCAGGAGGTGCGCGTCACGTTGCATCCCGACATCGAGATCACCCACGCCGTGCCGGAGCCCGTGGACCACACCTGGTGGCTGCATCCATCCCCGACCGGGCGGGTCCGCGAGGTGGGGGGAGAGACGCGCTACCCGTTCCTCTTCTGGGAGGGATACTGGCACCATATCCCCAGACCGACGCGCGGGGCCCGGGTGCCGGGCCACGACACCCGGGCCCATCTGACCGAGATCCTGCCTCGGCTCGGCTTGAGGGGACGGGAGATCGACGACTTCATCGATAGCTGGGCTGGGGCGCTGGAGGAAGGTGACTGCAACGTCATCGCTTTCCACGAGAAGGAGCGAATCGACGTGTGGTTTCCGATGCAGATCGAGCCGGAGCCGGACACACTGGTGCGGGTCTTGATGGACTGGTGGCCGTGCGACGACACAGAAGTGGAAGACACAGAGAACGAGATTTCACGAGCCGAGCCCGTGCGACACGGACTCACAGCGGTGGAGTGGGGGGCTCTACGCAGGCCGGGCGTTCCCCGCTGAACCCCGTCGGGAGGTCGAACAGTGTCGTCAGTATTGGTTGAGCCATGCCTCCTGAAACATCACAACGCGGTCTTCTGGGTCCTCCAGAATATCGATCTGCTCGTCCATGCGGGCGAGCAGCGCCTCTTCTGAACCAGCCAGGTCTCCAGCAGTGCGCGCGATTCAGCGTCTCCTGCGCCCCGCGCGACCACGCCCGTGACCCGCACCCACTCAAGCGGCAGGACCTCGCACCGCGCAACCTCTCCCTCCGCGGCGCTGGCCCAGCGGACGGTGCCGGCGGCCCCTGCAGGTGCTGTGTGAGTGCCGAGACGGCCCGGCGCGCCACGCGACGAGCACGCCCAACACAGGCCGCTGCCACCAGGCCGCGTCGCTTGCGGGGAGTCGTCACGGGGCCGTGCTCAGTCCACGCGTATGGCGGACCACGGCAGCGTGTATCCCAGCGCCGAGCCCTCTCCCTCTCCCTCGTCGGCGTACCCGTCGCCGTCCAGATCGACCGTGTCGAAGTAGCCCGACTCGAATTGGACCTCGCCGAGCACGGAGTCGAAGATGAATGGATCGAGGACGAGGCGCTCGCCCGCCGTGTACCCCTCCATATGGGAGATCTCCACCTCATCTCCGTCGTAGTCGAGGACGCCGGTGACGTTGCCCCCGGACGCCTGGATCAGCGAGATGCCCACCATGGGATCGGCGCCGAGCATGTCGCCGAAGACCTCGTTTACGTGGATGGTCAGGTCGAAGGTGCCGCTCACGTCGGTCGCGGCGCCCGCGCCTGTGGTCCATCGGATGTCCAGCGGGCCCGCCATCGTCTGCCCAAGCGAGGCCTGCAGGCCTCCGGTCACTCGGATGACGTGGTCGGCCTCTTGCTGGAGCGCGCCAGCGGTGGGTTGGAAGCGAACCGTTCGCCCCGAGACATCCCACGAGCCCGGCACCTCTGTCTCTTCGCCGTCTTCGCCAGCCGCGTGGATGCTGAATGCGCTCTCCTGGCCAGGGGCCAACAGGCCAGAGAATTGCAACGTCACGTCGGTCCCATCCCAGACGTGATCAGCGCCGCTGAGCGGGGTGGCGGCGTTCAGCCACAGCGCGTCGCCCGGGATCTGCGCGACGTAGGCGGTCATGTCCGCCAGCTCAGCGTCGGTGAGGTCGGTGGCGCCCGTGTACTCGCACGCCCGCGCGACGATGTCCTCCAGCGTGAGCCAGTCCCCCTCGCGCCCGAACGGTGCAGAGTCATAGACGCCGATCAGTCCGGGCACGTCCGTCTCGAGGTCGTCGGTCTTTCCGGGGACCACCTGCTGGATGGTGAAGTCAGGCCCGGAGTGGCAGGCCGCGCAGCCCCCGCCGCCGTCGCCGACCGAGTCCTCGAACAGGGCGCGTCCGCGCTCGCCGGCCTCTGTCAGCTGCCCGCCCGGCAGGGTGTGGGGGTTGGGTGGAGCGGTGATCGACTGCATGTAGGCGGTGAGCGCCTCCATGTCGTCGCCGGTGGCCTCGGCGCCCACGAGCCGCAGCACCTCTCTCGAGAAGTCGAACAGCGTCGGCAGGTCGCCGCCCCACAGGAACGGATCGGTGCCGGCGACGTTTCGGAAGGCCAGCGTGTTCACGTCGCCGTCCACAAGCAGGTTCCAGACCAGCCCGTCGGTGACCCCGTCGATGTGGCAGTTGTTGCACGAGAACTCGGCGCTCTCGGAGAAGTTGGCGTCGTTGAACAGGCGCTGCCCGCGGGCGACCAGCTCGGGCCGGGGATCGGCGCCGATCTCAAGGGCGCTCGCGGCGGCCTCTGCCTCGGTGATCGGCAGGGAGAACCCCTCGATCTGGTTGTCGAGCCAGCTCGTCGTCCACAGGTGGGCGCCGAGCGCCACCAGCCCGCGGGGGTCGTCGCCGGTCTCCACGCGGGCGACCTCAGAGAGATCTTCGGCGTCCAGCACCAGCAGGGCCGCGCCCGCCGAGAGGGTGACCACGAGGTGCGCGCCGTCCGGAGTGGGGGCGAGGGTGAACGGGCTGGCCGCCGGTCCCGCGGAGTCCGCGCGGTAGTCGAGGTCGATCTGTGTGATCTCATCGGTGGGGATGCCGTCTTCGTCCAGCGCGAGCACCGCCAGCCCGTGCGCGTGCGGCCGGGTGCTGCCGTCGACCTCCTCGACCTGGTTGTTCGAGTGCGAGACGCCGACCAGCAGCCGATCGGTCTCTGCGTGCAGCCCGCGGAGGATGGTGCCCACGTCGGGGACGGTGTGCACCGCCTGGAACGACTCCACGTCGATCACGGTGACGTCGCGTCGCAGGGTGTCCTCGGTGGGCTCGAGGTTCGGGCCCAGGCGATGCTCGTTGTAGCTGATCTGCGAAGCGACGTAGAGGCGGCGGCCGTCTGGCGAGAGCGCCAGCGCGCGGGGGTCGTTTCCGGTCTCCACGCTGCCGGTGACCCTGCGCTCCAGCAGATCGACGCGCACCACGCGATCTTCACCGCTGATCGTGATGAAGGCGGCGTCGCCCTGGACCAGCACCGAGGCCGGCTCGTCCCCCACCCGGATCGCGTCGACCAGCCGCCGCGAGGCGACGTCGAGGAGACCCAGGCTGTCCCGACCGGCCTGGGTGACCAGCGCGAGATCTTCCCAGAGCGCAACGCTGGTCGGCCAGGCCCCGGTGGGGATCAGCGGGCCCGCGACGGCCTCTGCGCCCGCGACGTCGACCCACTGCACCGCGTTGGAGGTGGGGCAGGCCACCAGGAGGGCGTCCTCGCCGACCGCCGCGATGGGGCTCACGGGGGTGTAGTTGTAGTTGAGGAAGCTGTCTTCATCGAGGGCGTCGTCTCGCACCTCGATCTCGAAGTCGCCTTCGCCGCAGACCAGCGCCCAGGGCCCCGCCACGTCGGGGGTGAGGCGGAGCCCGTCGGTCCCCTCCTCCGTGCTCCCCCCCATGATCTCTGCTGCTGCGCCCTCCGGCGCTGCGGTGATCTCGGGGACGCAGCCGATCTCCAGGGCCGCCAGGTAGTCGTCGCCGTCGAAGAACAGGGTCTCTCCGAGGGGGAGCGCGATGGCCGGGACCGCCGTGGTGGCGGTGGTGGACGGAGGGCTCGCGGTCACCGTCTCGGTCGCGGTGGGCGCGCCGGTGGCGTCGCTGGCGGTGTCGACGGTGGAGCCGGGTGCGCAGCCCGAGAGCTGCGCCGCGAACCCGAGCGTGAGGAGGGTGACCCGCGGGGCGGTGGAGCGGAGGGAGGTGCGCGGCATGGGACCCTCGAGGTGGCTGTCGCAGGGGGGGCGTTGCCGTACTCTATCGGGGCCGACGGCGATCCTCCGGCGCGAACTCAGCGGCGGCTCCGCGATGATCGCCGGCGCGCCGTCGTCACCACACGTCCGGTGGCTCCCAGGGGTCCTCCTGTGGCTCGCGGCTTCGTCGTCTCTGCAAGCGGCCGCTCCAGCGCGAGCCCCGATACTCTGTGTTGGATGTCCCGGACTCCGCGACGTCCCGAACCTGCTTGAACAGGAATTCGGGCTCTGGCACGCCGCTGCAGTGAACGCGCGCCCACAGCTCCAACCCTGTCTCCCCCTCCGCCGCCTCCGCCAACGCTGTCGCTTTCGGTACGCAAAGCGACACGCAGTAGTACGCTGAGTCGGTGCGCGGGTCATAACTCTCGTACTCGGCGGTCCAGGATCCACCGTCTGTCAGCGGGGTCGGCTCCGTGAATTCGGGGAACGGGATCGGCATCGTCTCTCCGGCCAGCGCGGGGTCGGATCTGCTTCGGGTGCTGAAGCTGCCCGGGTGCGTGACGCCCCTGTGGTGGTCTACTGTTCGCGCACGTTCACCGTGTCCGAGGTGGACCAGTCGACGACCTCGACCTTGATCTCGTCGCTGGTGTCCCAGTCCTTCACCTTCACCGGGATCATGTCCGATGAGAGGCTACCCACGTCTTCGAGGCTGATGGGCAGCGGGTTGTTGATGCTGCTCGAGACCTCGACGATCTTGCAGTCGATGGTGGAGGAGGCGTGGGCCGGTGGAATGAAGACGGTGTAGAGATCGGCGCAGAGGTGGCCGAAGAGCAGCAGGGCGATGATCTTCAGGGTCGTGCTGTTGGACGGGGCTGCGCGCATCGGTGGAGCCTGGGTCTGGGGTTTGGAGCGGCTCGCCCGCCCTATCATGGTCCACAGCCCCCCCCTGCGGGAGATCTGCGCGTCGATCACGCCGACGGGGTTATCTCAGTGGGGTCCCCCATCGTCGGTGCGCGCCCGTGAACCGCTCGAACATCCCAGACCTGATCAGACTCCCTGGCCTGATCAGAATCCCTGGCCTGATCGGAGTCCCTGGCCTGTTCAGGGTCGCTGCTGCCAGGAGCCGCGGAGCGCGCGGGGGAGTGGGTCTCCTGGTCGTGCTCATCGGCTGCACCGCGCCCTCCGATCCGGGCACCGATCCTGACACCAATCCTCACACCAATCCTCACGAGGGATCTGCCAGTCAGACGACCGGGACGACCCACACGACTGCCACGATCGACACGCTGGACGTGGCGCGCCAGCTCGCTGCGCGAGGCACCGATCTGTGGGTCGCCGACCTCATGCTGTTCGATTGGATCCCCACGGTCTGGACGTTCGGCCTCCTGGAGCTCCACGCGGCCGACGGCGAGGAGCGGTGGCGGGACTATGTCGTCGCCTTCATCGAGGATCATCTCCCCGATTTCCAGGGAGCGGATCCCGAGGCGTTCGTGTCTTCAGACAGCATGTCGCCGGCGCTCCTGGCCGCGATGCTGATGCGTGAAGACAGCGGCTTGGATTATTCGGCGATCACCATCGCGGCAGACGCCTACCTGGCAGGCGCACAGCGCACAGACGAGGGGGCGATCACCCACTGGGGTCCCGACAACCCCTGGGGCCTGCCCGACGATCAGGTGTGGGTCGACAGCCAATTCATGTTCGGGATGTACCTGCTCGAGATGTACGCGATGACTGGTGACGGCGCGTACCGCGACCTGTGGTGGGAGCAGCATGCGCTGAACGCCGCGCTCTGTCTCGATCCGGGCGATCAGCTCTATCGGCATGCCTACGACGACGCGACCGACACCAATATTCCGCAGGATGCCGTGTATTGGGCGCGCGGAAACTCCTGGCCCCTGCTCAGCGGCGCGCGCGCGCTGGCGCTCCTCGACCCGACCGAAGACGCGGCGCTGCGCGAGGAGGTCTCCGCGCTGGTGGCGGCGCATGCCGACGCTCTGGTCTCCACCCAGGCGGATGACGGGCTGTGGCACACGATCCTCAACGCCCCCGAGGACCCCGCCAATTACACCGAGACCTCTGCCGCGGCCTTGATCGCGCTGGGGCTGGCCTGGGGGATCGACGGCGGCGCGCTGCCGGCGGACGGACCCGCGGCGCAGGCGATGAGTCGGACCGTGGACGGCCTGACGGCGCGCGTCGTGCCGCAGGAGGACGGGAGCGTGGTGCTGGAGGGGACGAGCTGGGGGACCAACCCCGGGGAGTACGAGGACTATCTGGATGTCCCGCAGATGGATGATCTGATGCTGGGGTACGGCGCCGTGATCGCGGCGCTCGCGGCGCTCGATGGGCGGCCCGCCCCATGAAGACCGCCGCTGTGAGACCCCCTGAGAACAACGCTGTGAAAGATGTCATGAAGATACATCATACCGTGAAAAACACTGCGATCGCTCTCTGTACGCTGTCCTGCGCCTCGCCCACATCGGCGCCGTTGGTGACTGCGCCCGAGACCGCTGATACGGCTTCGACCGAGGCGGCGACCTACCCGTCGCTGCTGGTCACCGCCGACCAGCGCGACGCCATCCTGGCGCGACTCGACGGAGAGCGTGAGCAGGTCATCCTGGCTCGGATCATCGAGCGGGCCGAGCGCGCCGTCGTGGAGCCCGACTCCCAACACTGGGATCACGACGCGATCGGCACCAACGCCGAGACCGCGCAGTCCGCTGCGTTCCTGGCGTGGCTGGACGGAGACGCGGAGATGGGCGCGAAGGCGGTGGAGATCCTGCTGTCCATGCCCACGGACTTCGAGAGCAACAACACCTGGGACGTCAACATCCGCATGCCCTCGCCGCTGATCTGCGGCGTCAACGCCCTGGATCTGCTGCGCGGCACCGAGTTCATCACCGAGACGGAGGTCGCAGACGCTGCCGCGCGCCTCTCTACGGTGAGTCGCCTGTTCTACGAGCGCTACGTTCTGGATGACGCCTACCGCAACATCGCGCTGGGGCCGTCGCAGAACAACCACCCCATCCGCACCGCCGCCGCGATCGGCTACGTCGCGCTGGCCTGGCCGGAGGGAGCAGCGGAGCAGCTGGATTGGGCGATCTCCGAGCTGGACTATCTGTGGAGCGAGCGCGGGCAGTATGTGCAACCTGACGGGGGCGTCAGCGAGGGCCCGTTCTACTATGGGTTCGCGTACGGTCCCGCCCTGGCCCTCTTCATCGCCCTGGAGAACGCCAGCGATCCCGACCGTCTGTATGTGCGAGACTGCATCAACCGCCAGGACGTCGATCCGTGGACCGATCACGGCTGCGTGGACGGTGAGGAATTCCGATTCGACAACCCCCTGCACGAGCCGCTGTTCGCGGCGACGGTGGACTGGTCGATCGCGCTCCGTCTCCCCTCAGGGTACCGTCCGCCGCTGGCTGACGCCTACTTCAACCCGCTGAACGGTGGCGCGGTGCTGAGTCACTGGACGGGCTCCGCTCACCAGGTTTGGGACTGGGAGCAGCACGCCACGGGCGACGAAGGCGAGCTGCCGATGACCCACGGTATGGACCTGCTGCCGCAGCACCTGGTGTACGCGACGGAAGAGGGGGCGGAGCCCGACTGGAGGCACGCGTTCCTGCCCGACGCAGGGAACGCCGTGCTCCGCTCGGGTTGGGATCGCGACGCCCGCTGGCTGCTGCTGGTCGCGGAGAGCGGCAGCGCCCGCAAGACCCTGCACGATCATGTGGACGGGACCAGCTTCTCGATGGCCGCCTACGGTGAGTACCTGCTGGTCGATCCGGGGTACTACAAACCCAACTCCCTCGACAACGCGGTCACGGCGGACGCAGACAGCCACAACGTCATCCTCATCGACGGACAGGGCGCGCCGGACAAGGGGCTGCTGACCCTCTGGGGTGACGCCGACGCGACGCTCACGCACGGCGCGGACCTCGCTGCGGGCGTGGCGCTTGCATACGCCGAGGCGACGCAGACCTACGAGGAGACGCAGATTCAGCGCTCGGCGATCTTCGTCCGCGACCGCTACTTCGTGATCGCCGATCGGCTCGCGACGGCCGCGACCGAGGCCCGCACCCACACCTGGAGAGTGGGGGGCTGGGCCGGCTACGACGCGGGCGGGACGTTCGACGTCTGGGACTGCACAGACGCTGGCCCCTGCGGCGTGAACGTCGAGCGCGACGCGGGCGGCGTGGACGTGTACCTCGGCGCCACCGCGGACGGCCTGCGCACGGTCGAGCCCGAGTACGCGGCGCTGGGCGTTCCCCACGTCGAGTGCTTCGATCGCAGCCGCACCGTCGCCGATCACGGCGTCATGGATGGCGAGATCTCAGCGGTGGATCCGGGCTTCCTGGCGGTCCTCGCTCCCTACGCCACGAAGCCCGACGCCGCCTCGGCGCGCCTGACCGTGGAGGCGCTGGATGTGGGAGAGGGGGTCACCGGGTGGACGGTGACCACGGCGGACGGGGTAGACCACGTGCTGCTCCGCGAGGCGCGCGCAGACACGTCGCTCGACGTCGCGGGGCATTCTGTCGAGACGGACGCGGAGATCGTGGTGTTCGCAGAAGACGGCGCGTTCGCGTTGGCCGTCGGCGGAGCCACGCTGACAGTCGACGGCGTGTCGCTCGATCCCATCGTTCCTGCGGCGTTCTCCGGTGGGTGAGGGGATGGCGGCGGCGTCTATCGCTGCGCTCGCGCTTGCGGCCGGCCCCGCGCGAGCGGCCCCCGATCCTGCGCCGCTGCGGTCGCTGGAGTGGGGTGCGGCGCGGGTCGAGAAGACCGTCGCCTGGCTCGTGGAGGACATCGGTCCGCGCCCGTTCGGCAGCGCCCGAGAGCAGGCGGCGGCCGATGGCGTGCGAGAGCGGCTCGTCGCCGCGGGGTGGTCTGTAGAGAGCGTCGGGCGACCGGCCAACCAGATCGCCTGTCGCGGGGCTCCCCGCCGGGTGTTCCTCGCCCACATCGACACGGTCTCGGCGAGCCCGGGCGCCGTGGACAACGCCGCCGCGGTTGCGCTCCTGCTGGAGATGGCGCGCACGACGGAGGCCACGGATCTCTGCCTGGCATTCCCAGACGGCGAGGAGGACGGGCTGCTGGGCTCGCGGCTCATGGCCGAGGAGGGGCCGCTCGACCCGGAGGTCCTCGAGCTGGCGGTGGCGATGGACCTGACCGGCCAGGGCGAGCTGGCGATCATGGGCCTGGGACCCACCTGGGGCGACGCGCAGCTGTCGTGGCTCGCGCAGACCCTCGATCCGCTTCCGCAGATCCCGTTTCCGTATCGGGTGTACTCGCGGCTGCTTCCCGACGGCGAGCGCAGCGATCACGCGCCGTTCTCCGTGCGCGGCGTCCCCGCGCTGCTCCTGTTCGGTCAGGGGGAGGGGGAGGTGTTCCCGCGCTACCACCAGCCGGAGGACACGAACGTCGAGCGGCCCGCGCTGATCGCCACCGGTCGGGCCCTCGAGCAGCTCGCTGGCGCTCCCTCCGGGCCGCGGCGCGCGGCGTATTCCGGGTCCGGTTTGCTGCTCTTCGGGTGGCTCTTTCCCACCTGGGCGACGTGGGCGACGCTGATCGCCGGCTGGGTCTCCGGGGCGGTCGCGGCCGCGCAGAGGCCCGCGCGTATCCCCGTGACGCTGCTCCAGTTCTTCGTGGGGATCGCCGTCGTGGCGGTGGTGGGCGGCGCGATGACCGCGCTGGCGTCCACAGATCTGTGGGCCCCCGCCGTGGCGGAGCTGACCGCCGCTGACGTGATGGGGATGCCCGCGACCGGCTGGTGGTCCGCCGCGCCGTGGGCCAGCCTGCTGGGTCTCGGGGTGGTGCTCCTGCTCCGCGATCCGTGGGTTCGGTGGGCGCGCGATCGCGCCAGCGCGCCGCTGGCCGCCGCGATCACCGCCGGTGTGCTGGCGCCCTTCGCGCCGCTGGTGGCGCTGCCGTTCGGCGCCGCCGCCGTGGCGTCGAGGCTGCACCCGCTCGTCGCCATCCTGCCCGCGCTGATCCTGACACGCCCGGACGCCCTGCGACAGCTCGCGTTCCACGGGCTGGTCGCGCCGATGGCCTGGGGGGCGCTGTGGCTGCTCGCGTGGCCGGCTCTCGGCGGTCGTCCGAAGGGCCGGAAGAGGCGCCTCGGTCAGTCGGCCGCGCCGATCTCGCCGTAGCCGAGGATCAACCCCTCGCGGATCCCCGCGACCTGCAGCGCGTCCTCCACGGTGATCCAGCGTGCGCCCTCCGCGCAGCTCGCCTGGAACAGCTGGTGCTCCGAGAGGTCCTCGTCTTCGGGGTTGAGCAGCGTGAGCAGCTCCGCGTCTCCCTGCTCGTTCAGAATCTCCGGGCAGTGATCGCCCAGCGCCCTGCCGTCGTGGCGGTACGCGCAGAACCCCTCGCCCATGTAGGCCGTCACCTCCACGGTCTCACCGGTGTCGATCTCGGCGTCGCCGATGGTGTGCGCCTGGTTGAGTCGGTAGCGCAGCGCCGGGCGGACGGTGGCGAACGCGAGCGCCCTGTCTGCCCAGGGGTGGTACAGCCCCGGCTGCAGCGTGCAGCTCCCCACGATCGGTCCGCAGGGCTCTTTGCGGGCGGGGGCCGGCGCGGGTCTGGTGACGTCGATCACCGGCGAGGGGTACTCGCCCTGCCACACCGTCGTGACCTCGCGGCCCTCACAGAGCCCCGGCTCTCCGGGAGATTCGGGCGCGCCCGTCCCGGCGCCCCTCAGTCCCGAGCACGCCAGCGAGAGCAGCAGGAGAACGGGGAGCGTGCGCTTCATTCGGGGCTCCGGGGGGACTCCGAGAGCATACCAGAGCTGGACACGTCAATGGGTTGCGGCTGGGCATGTCAACAGCATACATGCTGACGCGTCAACAGGGCATGTGTGGACGTGTCAACAGGGTGGGTCTGGGTATGTCAATGGCGCTCATGTGGGCGTGTCAATACCCTGCCCCTCGGCATGTCAACAGCTCTCCCCTGACTTCGTCCCGTGCGGTGCTGTAGACGCGTCAATAGTGGCGGCGGGGCTGCCCGCTGCAGGGGCAGGCGAGGCAAGGCGCTGCATTCTCGTGAGCTGCATTCCAGCGATCAGCGCGGAGCGGTCACCACGTCGTCCAGCGGTCCCTGCAGGCGCAGCGCCCAGTACAGCGGCAGGTTCAGCCGTCGTCCGGCGACGCGCACCACCTCCCAGCCCAGCAGCAGATCGCTGCTCCCCGGGTTCACCGCCACCAGCGGGGTCTGTCCGACCCGCGCCGGGTCGAGCCGGAGGTTTCCGGCGTCGGTGTAGTCCAGAAAGTCCGCGCCGCTCCACCCGGCGGGGAACGTCTCCCCGACCGTCGAGCGCACCCGGTAGTGGCCGAACGTGCGCGGTCGTCCGCGGCGATCGACCATCGGCACGGCGTCGCCGTCGATGCCGGTCTGCTTCATCCGCACGTTCCAGCCCCGCAGCGCGCTCGTGTCGGGATCGGCGTGGAAGGTCTTGCGGAAGGTGTGCCACAGCAGCTTGCGTCCCAGCCACGGCAGCGACAGATCCACGCCCAGGTACAGGGTGTCTGCAAGGGCGTCGTGATCGAGCGGGCTGCCCTGGTGCATCACCTGCGCCAGATCGGCGGCGGTCATCTCAGTGAGTTCCTGGAGGGTAGTCATGTGTCTGTCAGCCTCTCTGGGCGACGCGGCGGCCGCACAGCGTCGCCAGCGCCATGATGGCGATCTGGGGATTCACCCCGATGTTGGTTGGGAAGACGCTCGAGTCGGCGACATAGAGTCCTGGCGTGGCGTGGTGCCGGAAGTCCGGGCGCACCACCGACCGCGCCGGATCGCTGCCCATGCGGCATGTGCCGAACATGTGGGTGATCGCGACGGTGTAGGCTGCGGGGTCGCGGGGGCCGTTCCGCTCGAAATCAGCAAGCTCTGCGGGGCTGCGCATCGGCTCAGCGACTCCGCGGACCCCCAGATCGACGCGGCTGGCGCCGGCCGCCAGCATCATCTCTCCGAGCACCCGCAGGCCGCGCCGAAACAGCCGCACGTCGTGTTCGCTTGGACGGAAGCGTACGAACGTCCGACCCAGCATGCGCCGCACCCGGCCGGTCGCGCGGGCTCGGATCGCAGCTCCCCAGTCGACGTGGTGCGCCAGGTTGCCGATGTTGCGCGCGAACGGTCTGCCCGCGCCCGGAAGCCGCCCCGCCAGGATCGCCAGCCCCATGCCCAGCGCCTCGAACTTGAGCCCCTCTCTGCGCAGTCCGATGACCTCGTGTCCCTGGGTCGCGCCCTCCCACATCCGCACCGGCTCCTCGAAGCTGCCGGCGAGTGACACGCCGGGGTGGCACTGGAAGTTGCGACCGACCGGTCCATGCCGGATCCCGCTGCCCAGCAGCAGCCCCGGGGTCTGGATGGCGCTGGCCGCCAGCACCACGGCGCTCCGTGCGCGGACCCGCAGTCGGGCGCCCCCCGCCGTGCTGCACATGACGCCGATCGCTCGACCGTCTCTGCGCTCGATGGACGTGACCTCGCCGGACGACAGCAGCTCCGCGCCGGACTCCAGCGCGTCTGGGATGAGGGTGCGATCTGCGCTCTGTTTGGCGCCGTGGGGGCACCCCTGCATGCAGCGCCCGCTCCCCCTGCACGCGCGTACATTGCGTCGAATCGGCCGATGCTCCAGCCCGAGCGCCTCTGCGCCGCGGGCCATCAGCGCGTTCTTGCGGCCGGCGATCGCGGGATCGGTCGGGGCCACCCCCAGGCGCGCTTCGACGGCGTCGGTGATCGTCTCCAGCTCTCTCCAGGGCAGCGCCGCTTCAAGGGCCGGATCGTCACGCACCCAGGCGTCGTGGATGTCGCGCGGGAGCCGCCAGCAGATCGCGCCGTTGATCGGTGAGCTGCCGCCGACCATTCGACCCTGGACCAGCGGGATGGGGGCCCTGCCCACCGCCAGCGACGCGCCCATCGCGCGGTACGCCTGGGCCATCGCGGAGAAGGCGCTCACCGGGGAGTCGGCTGGCTGCACCCAGGGGCCGGACTCGATGATCCGCACCCGCGCACCGGAGCGGGCCAACACACGCGCTGCGCTCGCGCCGGCCGGTCCGCTGCCCACGATCACCACGTCCGTGGTGTGGTTGGCAGAGCGGGTGAGCTGTCGCCCGTCCAGGTGGGTCATCGCTCCCCCCGCATCGCCGCCTGTACCGTCGGGTGATCGAAGTAGGCGAAGCACGCCACGACCTTTCCGATCCACACCAGCTCGCACAGCACCGGCGTGGACTCTGCGTGGGCCAGGAGACGATCGCGGGTGTCGGGGTCCAGCCCGCCCAGGGAGGGGCGATGGCCGCGCAGCCGGGGCAGCAGGGCGGACAGGACGAGGCCCGCGGTCGCCATCCCCAGGCGCAGGTGGAGCGGCGCGCAGGTGTCGAATCGCGTCCAGAAATCGTCTCGGTCCAGATCGGCGAGGCCGGGGAGGGGAGGATGTGCTCTGGGACTCGAAGCCGGGATCAGCGCCTCGGTCAGCTCGCGTCGCCACCTGTGGAGCCTCATGTGCGCTCCCGGAGGTGACGCTCGAAGCGGATCACGGTGGACTCGTCCAATGTTGTGAGGGTCTCGTCGAGCTGCCGCGCGAGTTCTTCGTCGGGGGCGTCGGTCTGCAGCGCCGCGAGCACGCCCAGCATGCCCGCCGCGTTGGCCTCGGGCGTCGCGTACATCGCCTCTGCCACGCCGGGCACGGTGCGGAGGAGGGCGTCTGCCGTGTTGAGGATGGCGAGCACGGCCCGGTTGCCGGTGCGTCGGAGCAGCGCTCGCGCGAAGGCGATGTCGGCCGCGCGCAGGGCCTGCACGTCTCGGGGAGCGGCGGTCAGCAGATCGCCTGCCAGCTCGGCAAGCTCCGGCAGGGCGGCTATCAGCGCCGTCCGGTGACGGACCAGGAGACGCACGGCCAGCACGCGCCGGACCTCCAGAAAGTCCCCCAGAAGGGTCGACGCTGAAGCCGGATCATCGGCGGTCGCCTCCAGCCAGGCCGGCAGGAGGGAGAGATCGCCAGCCGTCTCCGGATCGCAGACCAGGGTCCCGCTGCCCTGCCGAGGCCGCACGAGACCCTGGAAGGCCAGGCGCGCCAGCGCCCGCTGGATGGTGGCCGGCGTGACGGAGAAGCGCGCGGCCAGCGCCCGCACGGTGGGCAGGCGCGTCCCGGCAGGGGGGCGCCCCCGGAGGATCTCCACGGTCAGATGATGCGCGATGCGGTCGGCGGTGTTTCCCGGCATGCCCGACTGTTAATTGAATCACACAATTGTGTCACTCAATTTTCTGGAGACGATGCCCTGCGGGGGCGCCGCCCGGCACCACTCTGCCCACACCAGCGTCCAGCTCCAAGAACAGCACCTGGGACCGGAATCCAGCACAAAGTCCCGACACCGACCCGCATCTACAGCAACGAAATCGCCGAGACACCACGCGCGATACCGCGTCAGGGCGGGAGGGTTCAAGGCGCGCTGCGCAGCACCCGGTCCTCGCAACTGGCGCTGCCGTGCTTGAGCTGGCACAGCTCGACGTTCAGCGTGACGTCCTGGCCGCGGAGCCCCTCCGCGCCCGCCTGGACCACTCCCTCTACCACGAACGAGTCCGACCAGTCGTCGATGGGATCTCCGAACCAATTCTGGGCGCGAATCGTCAACTCTTCTACGGCCGCGTCGATCTGCACAGACGACTCGGGGATGTACCGCTTCTCGGTGAGCTGGAGCAGCCCGCGTCCGGATCGAACAGATTGGTGAACGGTGATCCTCACCGGACCGGCCTCACCAGGCCCGAGATCGGCCATCTCTACCTGGACCGGCCCGTCGATCTGCCAGGTCGGTTCGGGGTGCATCCGTACGACACCACCTATCGGACCGGTCGCACGATCGATCAGGGCGGAGACGTTCCGGGGCGCGGGCTGCGGCGCGGCGAGCGTGAGGACGCCGGCGTCTGTGCAGGCACCGACCGCGCAGACAGCGGTCTCGTCTGGCGCCGTCACGCTCTGCGCGGACGAACGGATCTGTCGCTCGTCCAGATCGATAGCGCTGAGCTGAAGAGCATCGCCGCGCTGCACCGGCAGACAGAACGAGCCGTCGTCGGCGGTCGCGCCGATGACCCACCCCGATGGTCCGGTCACCAACACCTTCTGGTCGGGTGCCGCTGCGCCGCTCTCATCGACCACGAAACCGGTCACGCACGAGCGCGCAGAGAGAGCCAGCTGATGGCCCCGGGTGAACCCGGCGTGGACTGGCGCCAGCACCGGAAGCGTCAGTAGAAGCAGCGAGATGGGTCCCATTGAAGGGGATCTACCCTATGCGGCCTCGATCTGCAGCTCCCAACGTTCAGCAGCGGCCGTCATGGCGCTGACGCAGCGCTCCGAGATCGTGAACGCGTCCATCTCGGCTCGAGTGACCGGATCCCCGCCCCCGCGCTGACTCAGCTCATACAGCAGGTGGGCCAGCCGCAGCAGCCAGATCGTCTCTTCAGCAGAGGCGCGATCGCGCAGATCGTGTACATACCAGCCGTTATCGTCGTGAAGGGGATGCGGAGAGACGATCCCGCGCGCGGTCAGGTTGTCGCCGATCTCGACTGGGAGCGGAAGGTCGAGTCGCCCCTCTCCATGCAGGTGGGCCAGCTCGCGGCGGCCGACATAGAGGCCGACGAGGTTGCGTCGGTTTCGCCGCAGGGTCATCCCCTCCAAGGCAAGGACGGGCGGAAGCAGCTCGGCCAGGGTCTTTGACAACTCGGGGCTGTCGAGCAGCTCGGTGGAGGCGTCGGGCGTGAGGACCTCGCCCAGCTCGGGGGTCGCTTCGCCGTCGGGGGCGAGCAGGGTCCGCAGCCAACGCACCCCGAACAGCGACGCCACCACTGAGGCGATGACCAGCCCGAGGTAGACGCCCGACAGACCGCCGACGAGTCCGCCGACATAGGCGGCGGGCACCGCGAGTATCAGGCTGCGCAGCAAGGAGAGCCAGGTCGAGCGGACGGCCCGATCGACGGCGTTGAACGAGGCGGAGGCGATGGAGACCGCGGCGAGGAAGGCGTAGCCTACCGGGATCGTCCGGAGGTAGGTGACCATCGAGCCGCGGACTGCGGGATCGTCGGTGAACAGGTCAGCGAGCGGACCGGCGAGCGCGAACAGCAGGATTGCCCCGACCACGCCCCAGGACAAGACAAAGGTCAAGGAGACGCGGATACCCTCGGCGACCCGGACGCGCAGGTGGGCTCCCCAATTCTGCCCGATAAACGCAGATAGTGACGCCGCCAGCGCGCCGATGGGCATCAGCACGAGGGCGTCGACTCGTGCGCCGATGCCGTAGGCGGCCAGAGCCGAGGGGCCGTACCCGGCGACGATGGCGGTGACCAGACCGACCGCGAGCGGTCCGATCGCGTTGGTGACCGCCGCTGGGCCACCCACCGAGAGCAGCCGGCGCGTAGAGTCTGCGAATTCTGCGCCGGTGGGCACGTGGAGGTCGAGCAGCTGCGTCCGCCGCAGGAGCACGTAGAACGCAAAGACCATCCCGGCGAAGCGGGCGATCAGCGTGGCGATCGCAGCACCCTGCAGGCCCAGCGCCGGGATCGGGCCGGCGCCGAAGATGAACAACGGGTCCAGGACGGCGTTGACGAGCGCTATCAGCATCATGACGGTCGCCGTGGAGCGGGCGTCTCCGGCCGCGCGCAGGGCCCCGTTGACGATCAGTGGGATCACCAGGAGGACCACCCCGGCGTACCAGACGGTCATGTAGTCCTTGATCATCTCGATCAGATGGGGCTCTGCGCCGAGCGCTCGGAAGGCGACGTCCTGGCTGAGCAGCCCGATCGCGGAGATGCCGATGACCAGCGCGAGCGACAGGTAGAGCGCGTGGGTGGTCAGGCGCGCGGCGTCGCGCTCGGCGCCCGATCCGATCGCACGGGCCACGGCCGTGGATGTACCGATCATCAGCCCCAGCGCGAGGTTGATGACCAGCCCCACCACGGGGAAGGTGAACGTCATGGCTGCGAGGGCGTCGGTGCCCAGGCGCGCCACCCAGAAGGTGTCGATGATGTTCACCGCCACCATGAAGATCATGCCCAATGCCATGGGCACGGCCATCGTCCGCAGCGAGGCCGCGGTGCTGCCTTCCAGCAGCGCGCCGCGTGGGCTTCCTGCCATCCCAGAACCTCCTGGAGTGTCTCGGGAGATGGCTGACGTGTAGCCCGGTTGCCGTCCTGAGAACGGCGCATACTGTCTGGGCGGCCGGGATTTCAACCCGGCGTTGGAGCACTGACATGCGCGACCATCCGACCAGCGAGAACAGACGGATAGGGGTCGTCATGGCGACGACCTCGACGTAGGTACGCGAGGTCCAGCCCGAAGGTTCGGGTCCCCCCTTTTTCTCTTCTGGGGGAACGGGACCTCGCGCGAGCGAGGTCAATATGCTCTATGGAGACGAGAAGCTGCGCGAGATGGCGCGCAGCATCCTGCCATCCAGCCGCCGAGGCTGCGCCCGGCGTGCGCGTCGGGTGGCGAATCGACACAATCGGCGCCAGACGCGGCAGGTCTGCAGGCGGTCCGTCCGCAATCCGGAATTCGCCGAGACGGCGGACTTCGGTGATCTGCGCCGACAGCGCGAGATCCGCTACATGGTGTGGGAGCGCCAGACCTGGGACAAGCTGAACCACTTCGAGCGCTGGGCCCTGCGGGTCACCGCGGACATGGGGGATGATCCGGGGGGCCGACGGGCGCGCATCCGGTGTGTTCTGCCGGACGGCCTGATCGGATGGCACGCGTGTCTGCACCTGGACGCCTATCGGGAGTTCGATCCCCAGCGGATCCGGCGGTGGGACCGGCAGGCGGCGCGCGCTCGTCGCCTCCGCGAGTGGAAGGCGCGGCGGATCGATCGGCAGATCGCCATCTCGCTGCTATCGCGGCTGGTGCGGTTCCCCGAGGACGCTGCGCGGCTCGATGCCTGGATGGTGAAGAAGCACCGGTCGGTGGTGTGGAGTCTGGGGTATGCGCCGGTCGGCGGAGCGTTGGTCTCGCGACGGGCGGGTCCGTCTCGGCCTCCGCCTCTCTCTGCGGCTTGCGTGGCCGGGTTTGTGGATCGGGTCCGGGCAGCCGACCGACGGGGGTGGGTGCTCGCGCCGAAGGAGGAGACTGCGGGGCTGCTCTTTTCGGCGCGGGTGGTGCGGGATGCGGGGGGGGCACCCTGAGTGGTGGGCGGCGTTGGTGGTGTTTCTGCGGCGTTGGCGGAAGGGGCGGGTGTTTGAGATGTCGGGGCTGTCCGGGTAGCGGATCTCGTGCTGGTTCTCGATGCTGGTTCTCCATTCGGTTACCTGCTGTGGGTCCGCGCTCTGCGAGAATGCGGAGAGCTGGGACGGCCAGTAGGAGGATCTTGTGTCGCTTCTTGTCGCTGTCGCGACCCTTGGAACGGCGCTGGCAGAGGACCGCATCGAATTCTCGGGCGACCTGCGCTACCGCATCGAAGACTCGGTGGCGCGCCCGGCAGACGCCGATCCGCGTCTGCGCCAGCGGATACGTGCCCGCCTCGGGGCAAGGAGCACCATCCTCGAGGAGATCGATCTGGGGCTGCGCCTGCGCACGGGGAACCCACTTGATCCCAACTCATCGCACGTCGATCTCGGCCACGAATTCGCGAGCTTCGGGATCGCCCTCGACCGCGCGTACCTGAAGTGGCGCCTGGGGGATCACTTCATCGCGGCCGGCAAGTTCGACCACCCCTTCGTCGACACGCCGGTGTACTCCGGATTGGTGTGGGACGGGGATATCCAGGGCGAGGGGCTGGCAGCCAATGTACGCGCGGTGTCGACAGACGGGACGAGCTGGGATCTCAAGGCCATCGCCTACAACACGGTCGAGAACCGCGATGATCTCCAGGACGGGTACCTCCTGGGTGCCCAGTCGGCCCTCGGCTTCGGCGTGGGTGACGGCAGGCTCACGCTATCGAACGCCTACTACCATAACGCCGAGATCGAGGATGATGACGGCGACGTGACCGATCTCGAGCTGCTCGAGGAGTACCGGGTCGTAGACAACCTGCTGGGCGGAGAGCTGGCGCTGGGAGGTCTCAAGCTCTCGTTGGGGGGGCGATTCGTCACCAACCTCGCGGCCGAAGACGATAACATCGGCTGGCAGGCGGGCGTGGGGCTGCCGCTGAGAGTCGGCGGCGACTGGACGGTCGAGCCGTGGGCGGACGTTCACTCGCTCCAGGCCAACGCGACGATGGAGACCATCAGCGGTGACGATCACCAGGCCGGCATGGGCTACACGGGCGTCACCGCTGGCCTGGCCTTCAAGCGCGGGAAGCTGACGGTGCAGCCGTGGCTGATCATGGATCAGCCCGAGGACCAGCCGCCCGGGGAACCGGGGTGGTACGTGCGCGCTCGCGCGGATGTCACCGGGAAGTTCTGAGGAGATCACCCCCTGATTTTTGTGCTCGCCGCAAAGCGTCGCGCCGACGCCAGCCCGGCGAGCAGCCAACCCAGGCTTCCCGCCGATGCCGCCGACCGGCAACCGCATGCTTCGGGGTCTCCCTCGTCTGGAGCGTCCGGGTGAGGGGACCCACCCATGTCGGCGGAGTCTCTCCCTGTCTCTTCATCTGCAGTGTCTGTCGGCCCCGTTCCTGTTGGCCCCGTGTCCACGGGCTCCGTGTCGGCGACCTCGCGGACATCCACCGCGAAGCCCCACGCCAGGAATCCGGTGGGGTCCGCCTCTCCGCTGTCGTATGGTGCGTTCAGGTAGTCGGCGCCGTCGGAGGTCATCACCACCCGCGCGGTGGCGTCGATGGTGCCGGTCTCGCGACCGGCCAGCGTGATCTCGACCGCTGCCGACTCATGCGCTGAGATGGTACCCGTGACCACCGTGACGAAGGACTCCTCGACCGTGATCTCACCGGCGTCGGGCAGCGAGAAGGGCTCCCCGGGGGCGAACGTCGACAGCGACCACTCCTCGTCGGTGATCGCATCCATCGCGGAGAGCGCGTCGAGTCGATCGTCGTGTGTGAGGACCAGCCACGCCGTGCCGGAGGCCGCGGCGTTGTCTGTGTCGACGGTCAAGACCCCCGCACCGTCGAGCGCGATGTCCGGCGGTGACGAGAGGCGGGGGACGGCCGTGGACAGCGCCGCAGCAGCGTCGAGTCGCCCGCCTGAGCGCACAAGGCCGGCCAGCGCCGGGACCTCGCGGGCCGAGGCTCGCAGCACCCGCCCCAGCTCGATCGTGGTCAGATCGGGGTGGGCCTCCAACAGAAGGGCCGCCGTCGCCGCGACCAACGGCGTGGCGTAGCTCGTGCCGCTGGCGGTGTAGAAGTCGGTGTCGCTGTCGACTCCGCAGCTACACAGGTCCACGCCGGGCGCAGCGAGATCTACCGAAGATGCGCCGTAATGGGAGTATGAATTGAGCGAGTCATCGCGCAGGGTGCCGGCCACCGAGATCACGGTCGCGAAGTTGGCGGGGTACATCGGGTGCGTGTCGTTGTCGGCGTCGATGCAGTGAGCGCTGGCGCAGTTGCCCGCCGCGGCCACCACCAGGATCCCCACGTCGTCCAGCGCAGCCACCGCGTCCTCGAAGGAGGCGGTCGAGGAGCTGGTGCCGATGGAGTAGTTGAGCACCCGCACGCCCAGGTCTCCGTCGGCCAGGTCCGCCATCGCTGCCACCGCGTAGGAAAAATACAGCGCGCCGTCGTCGTCGGCGATCTTCTGCAGATTCATGCGGGCGTACGGGGCGACCCCGGAGCGGCCCACCGCGTTGTCGGGATCGGCGGCGATGAGCCCGGCGATGAACGTCCCGTGCGCAGGAACCCCGGAGGCCCGCTCGACCTCTGGATCGGTGTCGAGGTTGCCGTAGTCGTATTGGCCGGAGATGCGCTCGGCGATCTCCACGTGGGTGGTGCGGAAGCCGGAGTCCTGGATCGCTATCACCGGCGCGTGGGTGCCGTCGGCGATCTGCCAGGCCTCGGCGGCGCCGATCATCTCCAGCTCCCAGGGGTCGGGGCAGTCGGTCGTGCCGCGGGCCGGCGGCGCGGGGACGTCCATCGGTCGGTCGCGCTCGACGTACCGCACGCCGGGAAGCGCAGCTATCGCAGACACACCGTCCATGGGGAGCTCCGCCACGCAGAGCGGGGTGTTTCGCCAGCACCGAATAGCGCCGCCGTTGGATTGGACGATATGGCTCACCGTCTCTGCTGCCTGGGGGTGTTCGAGTCCCACCATGACCGTCTCGGCATGCGCGGCGACGGAGAAGAGGATCGCGGGCAGGAGCAGGGCAGTGGTCATCGC
>CAYXGP010000057.1:0-6155 GCA_964464515.1 uncultured Enterobacterales bacterium | reverse complement strand
GGTCATCGCGGGGGTCATGGCGGGGGGCATCGCCTGGAACTCTATCTGCTGACGCAGCGATGCGGCCCGGATAGGAGGCCCCCCTCCCAAATCCCAACAGGGCGTGGGGCCCGACGGCGGGGCCCGACGGCATAGAGAGGTGTCGCGTGGACTTCCCCTGGTGCCTGCGGGTGTCGCACTCGGGTGGACGAACGCTCCTGTGCGAGCGCAGCGGCCGCAGGATCGTGTTCGATCCGGCAGGTCCCCCACGCCGCGACGACATCGTGGTGCTCACGGGGGGCGGGGTGGAGCGGCTGATGGGCGCTGCCTCGGCCGGTGACGGCGTGACGATGGTGGGGCCCCCTGCGGCGCTGCGCTGGCTGGCCGCGCGCGGCGCCATCGACGGACGGACCGCTCCGGTGACCATCGACGGGGTGGCGATCGAGACCCGCGCCTACCCGCAGCCCCGGGCCCCGCAGCGGATCGGTCTGCGCGCGGCAGCTCACCCGGTGCGGGTCGCGCGGCGCGTGGCTACGCGACTGCAGATGCCGCGGGTGCCTCCGGTGGTGGTGCGGCTGACCCTCCCCACGGGGCAGAGCCTCGTCCACCTCGATCTCGCTCTGCATGACGCGCTCCCAGAAGATTGGCTGACGGCGCTCGTCGCGGCGTGGCGGGGTGCCGACTGGCTGGTGACCGGCGTGGCCGCCGGTCAGGGGGATGCGGTGCTGGAAGGCATCGCGAGGATGGCGTCGGGGCGGGTGCTCCTGACCGATCTCACCTCTGCGGCCAGGCAGGCGGTGGGGCTGCCCACAGACATCCTCACCCCGCTGTGTGATCGAGCGCAGGACGCGGGGATCCCAGCGGGTGTACTCGTCGAGGGGGTTGGGTTCCGCTTCGAGCGTGGTTAAGCCAACTCGCTGGCCCACCTCGACCCTCCCCGGCCATCGGAGCACTGGATGAGTATCTGGAACCGCCTCAAGAACCACGCAGGTGCCCAATTCCTCGATGTGATCGAGTGGATGGAGGACGATCGCAACACCCTGGTCTGGCGCTTCCCGGTGTTCGGGCAGGCCATTCAGGACGGCGGACGCCTGGTCGTCCGCGAGGGCCAGGCCGCGATCTTCCAGGCAGAAGGGCAGATTTCAGACGTCTTCGGCCCCGGCACCTACGAGCTGTCCACGCGCACCAAGGCGATCACCGGCTTCTTCGAGACGATCAAGTACGGCCTCAACTACCCCTACAAGGGCGACGTGTTCTTCATGAGCACCCGCCAGTTCACCGACCAGAAGTGGGGCACCCCCAACCCCATCATGCTGCGCGACCAGGAGTTCGGCGCGGTGCGCATCCGCGCGTTCGGTGTGTACGCCTACCGCATCAACGACCCCGCGAAGTTCCTGCGCGAGCTGGTCGGCAACACCGGCCTGTTCGAGACCAAGGAGATCAACGGGCAGCTCAAGCGCAAGCTCGTCTCGGGCTTCGCCGACACCGTGGGTGAGGCGAACAAGAGCGTGCTCGACCTCGCCGCGCACTACATGGACATCGGCGACACCATGCGCGATCGCCTGTCGGGCTGGTTCGAGTCCAACTACGGCATCAAGCTCACCGACTTCGTCATCGAGAACATCTCGCTGCCTCCCAACGTCGAAAAGATGCTCGACAAGCGCACGTCGATGGGCATCATCGGCGACATGGGCGCCTACAGTCAGTTCCAGGCCGCCAACGCCATCGAGACGGCCGCGGCGCAGCCCGGCGGGGGGGGCAACCCCATGCTCCAGGCCGGCATGGGGCTGGCGATGGGCAACGTCATGGGCCAGCAGATGATGCACGCTCAGCAGGGCAGGGGCGCGCAGTTCAACCCACAGCACGGCATGTCGGGTGGCACCCCGCCCCCGCCGCCGCAGGCCCAGCCCCGCTACCACTACAACGGTCCTTCGGGGGCCGCGCAGCTCACCGCGCAGGAGGTCGCGCAGAAGGTCGCGCAGAACCGCACCGCGCAGCACCACCTGTGGATGAACGGCTGGCCGGGGTGGAAGCCCTGGAGTCAGGTGCAGGAGGTCGCAGCGCTGGTGCCGCCGGCCGCGCCTCCGCCGCCGCCGGCGTCGAGCGTCTTCCACTACAGCGGACCGGGCGGGCAGGCTCAGCTCTCCGCGCAGCAGGTGGCTCAGCGCGTCGCGCAGAACCCCAGCGCGCAGCACATGGTGTGGAAGGAGGGCTTTTCGGGGTGGCAGGACGCGCGAACGGTGGCAGAGATCACCGCCGCGTCGTCACCGGCCGGGGGAGGACCGCCGCCGCCGCCGATGTAGGCTCCTGCTGTGAAGGCCTGTCGAGGACGGGTCTGCTGACGATGGGGCTACCGAGGACCAGTCTGCCGAAGGTGAGGACAATGAGGGACGGGACTGCCTGGTGTGGGCAGCCCGCCAGAGCCAGGACGCGTCGGGACGGTCAGCGCACGCCGGCCAGCTTGTGGTTGGCCGAGACCGCCTTGAGGATATCGAAGCGGGTGATCGCGCCGACCAACTTGCCGTTCTCGACCACCGGCAGGCGGCGGAACTCGTGGTGCAGGAACAGCCCTGCTGCGTAGTAGATGTTCATGCGCGGCGGGATGGTGACGACGTTGGTCCTCATGAAGTCCTCGACGCGGCCGGCAGGTGCGTCAGCGTTGTGACCCATCGCGAGCACCATCAGGCAGTCCTTCTCGGTGAGGATGCCGATGACCGTGCCCTCGTGATCGACCACCGGCGCGCCGGTGACGTGCTTCTCGATGAGGAAGTCGATCGCATCGAGGATGTCGGTATGCGGCGACATGGTGGGGACGTCGGTGTCCATGTAATCGCGGACGGGGGGGAGCATGGCCATTGGGTTCTCCTTGATCGGTGCAGTCTAAGTCGGTGCGCGGCGGGGGTCATCCCTCGAAGCGGTCAATCGATGACCGGGCCCCCAGGGTGTTGTTCGATAGAGTGGGGGGGAGAGGTTCCCGATGGCGCGACGCAGTCTGTCTCCCCGCCGCTACCCCCCCAACACCTTCCCGGACAGCGACGGTCAGCCGATGGCGGAGAACACGATCCAGTTCCGCTGGCTGGTGACGCTCCAAGGCAACCTGAACGCTCTCCTGGAGGACGCCTTCGTGGGCAGCGATCTGTTGTGGTACCCCACGCCACGCTCAGACGCGGTGCGGATGGCACCGGACATCCTGGTGGCGTTCGGCCGTCCCAGGGGAGATCGCGGCTCCTACAAGCAGTGGGAGGAGGGCGGCGTCGCCCCACAGGTCGTGTTCGAGATCATCTCCCCGTCGAACACCGGCCCCGAGATGGAGCGCAAGCGGGTCTTCTACGCCTCCCACGGGGCCCGCGAGTACTACGAGATCGACCCGGAGCGGAACCGCATGCGCGGCTGGCTGCTCGACGGAGAGCTCCACACACCTGTCGCCCAGATGGACGGGTGGCAGAGCCCTCGCATGCGTGTCCGGTTCCGCTCCGGAGCTGATGAGCCCTGGCTCGAGGGGCCAGACGGGCAGCCGTTTCGCTCGTTTGAGGAGGAGCGTCGGTACTCCCGGGCGGCTGAGGAGACAGCGCGGCAGGCTGAGGAGACAGCGCGGCAGGCTGAGGAGACAGCGCGGCAGGCTGAAGCGGCCGCGAGTCTGGCTACGGAGCGAGAGCGCCTGGCGACGGAGCGCGCGCAGAGAGCCACAGAGCGCGAACAGCAGGCCAGAGAGCGTGAACAGCAGGCCACTGAGCGCGAACGCGCGGCGCTGGCGGAGCAGGAGCGGGTCGTGGCCCGCGAGCGGCGTCTGCTGGTGGCGCTTCGGGCGGCCGGGATCGACCCGGAGTCACTGGAGTAGCGACGTCAGCCCATCAGCGTGAGCGCCAACGCCACCACGGCGGGGATCCCCTGAATGACGAAGATCGTCCAGCGCACGCTGATCGCTCCGACGACCGCCATGGCGACGACGTAGACCAGCATCGCGACCACCGTGGCCTGCTGTCCGGTGACCAGCGCCCACCCCAGCACGCCTGCCAGTCCGGCGTTGTAGGCGCCCTGGTTGAGCGCCAGCGCGCGGGTCGTCCGGGTCTGCTCGCGGGTGTAGCCGAAGCGCCGCGCCATTCCCTTCCAGCCCACGCTCTCAGCGGCTGCGAAGGCGATGTGCAGGGCGACGACGATCCATGCGGCGATGGCAGACATTCTGGCTCCGGAGCAGCGAGGTGCACCCCGCTAATCCGGCCGGATAGAGCGCGTGGAGCCCGGAGGGAGAATGTCCACCGATCTGTATGGCGTGCGTGTGCTGGGGATCCACCCCGAGGAGCGGCGGGTGCGGCTGCGCGTCTTCGTCGTCTACTACGATGTTCGTGGCGAATACCACCAGTCGATCCCCCAGGACCTGTCGTTCTTCGTGCGCATCCTGTGGGACAAGGGTGACATCCGCTTCGGGCGCGGCGGTCCCATCGGCGAGGAGATCGATGTCCAGCAGCTCTGCGATGAGTCGTTCATCGACAGCAACGCCCACCGCTTCGTCGAGCGGGTCGAGATTCTGGAGACCCGCAACGATCCCATCGACGACTACGAGGGCTACCACGACTTCTACTACGAGCGCGGCGGCTGCTGGCAGGACGAGGAGAGGCTCGCGCAGGCCGACTACGACCTGTTCGTGACCGACGCGCGGTACCTCGAGCACCTCGTGCTGGGGATGTCATGGGGCACGACGTCGTATGAGACGTGCGCCGATCGGCCCGCTCCGGACGATGTCTCTCGGGTGCCGGATCTGCGACTCGAGGTCCACCGGCTGCGGCCGTTCTCCGGTGTGGGGGAGGCCGCGACCCCCTGCAATATCTCCTTCTCCCCCGACGGCGAGCTGCTCGTCGTCACCAGTGAGGCCGGGCAGGGGGTGGTGTACGCGCTCAGCGACGACCCACCCGTCGAGCGGCACCGACTGGAGTCCGGCCTGGAGTTCCCGACCGTGCGCGTTCAGGGAGACGCCGTGGCGCTCTGGAGCGAAGAGCAGCGGGCCTGGAACACCCAGACCGGCGCCGAGGTCGATGTCCCGTCGACGCACGGGGCCATCCGCTCCCCCTGCGGCCGGTGGGATGTGCACTTCGGCTACAACGCCCAGAGACGTGGCGCGAACACGGGCGCCGTGATCTTCGTGGATGACACCGGCGCGACGCTGCGGGTACTGCAGACCGGACACGACAACTGTGCATCGCTGGCGTTCTCCGGCGACCTGCTGATCTGCGTGGGGTACGACTCCACCATTGAGATCCGGGATGTGCCGAGCGGTGAGCTGCAGCGCACCCTGGAGGTCTCCGGCGCCGCCTTTCACGTGGATGTGTCTCCAGACGGCGCGTATCTTGTGATCACGGCGCAGGAGAAGCTCCGGCGCGGTCGCTCGACGCTCATCGTTCGCCTGGCGGATGGGCAGGTGGTGCGCCGACGGGTGGACCGCAGCAGCTTGACTCAGGCGAAGTGGTCTCCCGACGGGCGCTGGATGGCGGTGATGCAGAACGCTCAGTCGGGTGATTCGGGACACGTCGCGCTGTTCGAGGTCGGGGCGAAGTGGTCGGCGCCACAACACAAGAATGTCTACCCAAAAAAGGAGCCCAAGCCTTCCAAGCTGGACTCCGCGCTGATGTGGCGCATCGCCTCGGGAGGTTCCCCGGTCACGCCCGCGGCGTGGGCCGAGAAGATGGAGAGACACGCGGCCTGGCTGGCAGCGGGTGGGGGCGAGGGCAAGTGGACCTTCCTCGAAGCGGCCGGCCTGACCCTGGCGCTGTTTCGTGGAGTCGAGGTGGAGGATGGCGAGCAGGCCGTCTTCCGAATGGCACGGCTGAGCGAGATCAGCCCCGCGGGTTGTGATCTGCGCGCGGCGGACTTCACGGCCTGCTGGGGAGAGGACATCGACTTCCGCGGCGCCAACCTGGCGGGCGGCGCCGCCACCGACGCGTGGCTGCCGCGGGCCTGCTTCAACAAGGCGGACCTGCGCGGGGCGGACTTCTCGCGGTCGCACCTGGTCGGCGCTGATCTGCGCGGGGCCGATCTGCGCAAGGCTGACTTCGAGCGGTGTGACCTGTCGGGGGCCGACTTCACCGGGGCGAAGATCGGTGGGATCAAGCTGAAGGGAGCGATCGTCTCGGGGGTGGTCGGCTTCGGGACGCTATAAGGCCGTCGCGGTGAGTTCTACTGGG